>DATFWF010000165.1:0-10565 GCA_035259605.1 Thermoanaerobaculia bacterium | reverse complement strand
GCACGCCCGGGCCGCTGTCCGCGACCTCGACGACGAGATCGCTTCCCTCGATCCGGAGCCGGCAGGCGACCCGCCCGTCGGAGCTGGCGTACCGGAACGCGTTGGAGAGGAGGTTCAAGATCACCCGCTCGAGCTTCTCCTGGTCGATCTCGACGGGAGCCGTGTCGGGGGCCGTGACCAGGAACTCGATCGAGCGCTCGCGGGCGTTGCCTTCGAAGTGCGAGGCGATCCGCCGGATCAGGCGCGAGGCGTCCACCGCGGCGTAGTCGAGCGTCATCTTGCCGGCTTCGAGCTTGGCCACGTCGAGCAGATCGTTGACGTGCTTGAGCAGGGTCCGCGCGTTGCGGGCGATCACTTCGAGGTCCCGTTTCTCCTCCGGCCTCGAGGCCTGCGCGAGGAGCTTCTCCGTGGGCCCGAGGATCAGGGCGAGCGGCGTGCGCAGCTCGTGGCTGACGTTGGCGAAAAAGTCGGTCTTGAGCTTCTCGAGCTCCCGGGCTTTTTCGTACATGGTCCCGAGATCGTGGAACGCGGTCTCCAGCTCGATCCCTTTCTCGTCGGCGACACGGACGCTCTGCGCGAGCGCGGAAACTTTCGGGAGTAGGGCCGGCAGGATGACCGCGGTCCCGACCGAGGCGAAAGCCGTGATCGCCTTGATGGCGCCCGCCAGCCAGTAGAGCGGCTGCCAGACCGTCCAGACCTCCATGAAGTGGGTGAATCCGCAGCTGACGATGAAGACGCCGAACGCCAGATAGATCCACTGGAACGGGAGGTCGCGGACGCGACGGACGAGGATGACGAGCGTCGCCGAAATCGCGACGTACGCCAGCCAGATGGAGACGTCCGAGACGACGTGGAGCCACACCAGGCCCGGCTGCCAGAGATAGCAGTGGCCGTGCGGCATGAAGGCGCCCGACGAGAAGAGCGTCTGCAAGAGCGGCATAGGGTTCCCTCCAGAGGTGCCCCATCGTAACGCGGAGGGTCCGGGCGGTCCGCCGCCCCGGCTCGCCCGTCAGGCGGCGCGCGGCCGGCGCTTCCAGGCGACGTAGGGGCGGGCGAGGTTGCGAAGCGCGGCGAGCTTCCAGAGGTAGAGGCGCGAAGAGAGAGTCGGCGCGGCGAGATCCGCCGTCTCCTCGGGCTGGACGACGAGCGAGACCTCGATCGGGAGGACTCCGACGGGAAGGCCGGACTTCCGGCAGGCCTCCCAGAGATGCGCGAAGACTTCCTTCATCGCGTCCGGATCGGGCGGAGCTTCCTTCTCGAGTGCGCTCCCGATCGTCGGCCGGAAAATGCAGACCGTAGGGAACGCGCCCGCCTCGACGATCCGGTCGATGCCGCGCTTTGTCGCCGCGACCGGCTCGAGGCCGGCGATGATCTCTCCGGAGACGCGCCCCTTGCCGAGCTTCTTCGACGTGTACTGCATCGCCTCGAAGAAACCCTCCTGTCCGAGGGTCTCGGCCTTGCCGGGGCACAGCCGTGCGAAGACCGCCGGGTCCTCGAACTCGTAGCAGAAGGAAAAGTGGTCGGCGCCGGCCTCGATCAGCTCGTCGTACTCGTGGAACATCCGCCGCGGCACCGGCATCGCCTGCACGCCGATGAAGCCTCCGACCTGGCGGCGGACCGCTTCGACGAAGGGAGCGCACTGCTTCAAGCCGTGGATCGGCTCGAGCCGGTCCACCTCCTCGAAGTGGTAGCCGGTATTGAAGTGCGTGAAGATCGACCCGGATTCGTCTCGCGCCGCGAGCGCCACCTCGACCACGTCCTCGACGCGCTTGCGCGCCTGCTCGTTGACTCCGAGGTTCTTGCCGGTCGTGCAGAAGAGGCACGCCCGCTGCGGCTGGGTGCTCCAGTACATGCACGCATTGGAGACGTAGACGCCGAGGTAGTTGCCCTGGAGGACGCCGATGCGGCTCATCTCGATCCCGGAGGAAGTCCGGCGCGAGTACCAGGCGGGCTCGGGCGGGAGCCTCGCCGGATACGTCTCTCCGGAGCGTTCGTCGATCAGGCCGTAGGCCCCCTCGGCCTTCACCAGCCGGAACGGGGACCTCGCGGCGAACTCCTCGATGACCGGGACGTTGACCCAGATCGGCTTACGCGGGCCGGGGAGGACGAGCTCCAGGCCCGATCCCAGGCCCGCGCGCGTCCGGGAGACGCGGCGGCCGTCCTCGTCCAGGTCGCAGGACTCGTCCATGCGGAGCCCGCGGCAGAAGAGCTCGATCTCCAGCTCGACGGGTGAGAGTCTCCCGGCCATCTCCGCCCAAGGTAGGTATTTTCCGGGAGCGAGAACATGATGCAGATCACCCAGGGCCGCCTTTCGACCGCAATGCACGGAATGATCCGTTTGCATCATTGCCGCCCGGATTTGCCCCCCGCGACAATGCGGCACATGCAAACCCAGAAGGAAGGGACTCCCGCGTTTCTCTCGCGCCACCAGGTCTCCGAGCTCTTCGGCGTCTCGGTCTCGACGGTGACCCGCTGGGCGCGGCAGGGGCTCTTGAAAACCCTCCGGACTCCCGGGGGGCATTACCGGTTCCCGGCGGAGGCGACGCGCCGCGCCGCGAAGGCGGGGATCTCCGAGGCCATGCAGGCGGAGGCCGCGGACCAGCCCTCCTGACATGAGCGCAGAAACCCGGATCCCGAGGGGGGAGATGCCGGCCGTGCTCACGATGGAGCACGAGGCGATCCACGAGGAGCTCGCCCGCGCCACCCGGATCGGCGGAAAGACCGGGATCGCGGCCTGGGACGTGACGCGCGTGCTCTTCCCGCACATCTACCGCGAGGAGGCGTTCGCGATTCCTCCGTTGACGCTCCTTCCGCGGCTGGCGCGCGGCGAGCTCGACTCGAGCATGGAGTCCATGATCCAGAAGACCGAGGTCATGAAGCGGGAGTTCTCGCGGATGCTCGACGAGCACAAGCTCATCGTCACGGCGCTCCAGAAGCTGCTCCAGGCTTCCACCCTGGAGGGGCACGTCGGCTTCGCGAGGCTCGCCCAGAGGCTCATCATGCACGCCCAGACGGAGGAGGAGATCCTCTACCCGGCGTCGATCGTCGTCGGCGAGTACCTGAAGCTCCGGCTCGGGAAAGCGTGAAAGCCGTCGAAGGAGCCCTCGCCGGCGCGGCCACCAGGCCGCCGGGACGCCCGTCGCCCGCTCCGCGGGCGCTGCTCGAGTCCATCGGCGACCACGAGCGGGTGCCGGTCCTGGGCGGCTCGACGCGCCGCTACGTCAACCTGGACATCGCTGCTTCCGCGCCGGCGCTGGCGTGCGTGCGGGACTCCGTGGACCAGTTCCTGCGCTGGTACAGCAACGTCCACCGCGGGGTCGGCTACAAGTCTCGCCTTTCCTCCTGGGCCTACGACACGGCGCGGGACCGCGTGGCCCGATTCGTCGGAGCGGACCCGGAGTCCTCCGTCGTCCTCTTCTGCCGCAACGCGACCGAGGCCTTGAACCGCCTGGCGCACCGTTATCCGTTCCGTCGGGGCGACGTCGTGCTGACGACCGTCATGGAGCACCACTCCAACGAGCTTCCGTGGCGTCGGGTCGCGGAGGTGGCTCATATCGGAGTGACTCCCGAGGGGCGCGTGGACCAGGCCGACCTCGACGCGAAGCTCTCCAGGTACGCGGGCCGCGTGCGCCTCCTCGCGGTCTCCGGCGCCTCCAACGTCACCGGCTACGTGAACCCGATCCATTCCTGGGCCCGCAAGGCCCACGCCGTCGGAGCGGAGATCGCGGTGGACGCGGCGCAGCTCGCTCCGCACCGGCCGATCTCGTTGAAGAAGGGGAGCGATCCCGAGCACCTGGACTACGTCGCGTTCTCCGCCCACAAGATGTACGCCCCCTTCGGCGTGGGAGTCCTCGCCGGGTCGCGCCGCGTCTTCGCGCAGGGAGACCCGGACATCGTCGGCGGCGGAACGGTGGACATGGTCAGCCTGGAGAGCGCTTACTGGACGGACCTGCCCGACCGCGAGGAGGCCGGCACGCCCGACATCGTGGGCGTCGTCGCGCTTGCCCGCGCGATCCGGGCGCTCGAGGAGATCGGCTGGACCGAGATCCGCCGGCACGAGGCGGAGCTGACCGCCCTGGCGCTGGCGAGGCTCGGCGGGATTCCCGGCGTCGCGCTGTACGGCGAGGCGGATCCTGCCGGAGCGGCCTCGCGTCTCGGAGTCGTTCCTTTCAACGTCCTCGGCGTCCCGCACGCGCTGACGGCGGCGATCCTCTCGGCCGAGTGGGGGATCGGCGTGCGCAGCGGCTGCTTCTGCGCGCATCCCTACATCACGACGATCCTCGGGGTCTCGGAGAGCGAGGCGAAGCTCCTCGAGAAATCCATCCTCGCCCGCGACCGCAGCGCGGTCCCCGGCGCCGTGCGCGCGAGCTTCGGGATCTCCAGCACCGCCGAGGACGTCGAGCGCCTCGCCGAGGCCGTCGACGCCGTCGCCCGGGGAGAGTACGACCGCGGCTACGTCCTCGACGCCGAGCGCGGCGAGTACTCGCACCCCGGGCTGCCGTCCGATTTCGCTCGCCGCGTGTCCTTTTAGGCGTGGCTTCGCTGCTCCTCCGTCGACTGTGGACTGTCGACTGTCGACTCTGGTGCATTTGCATCATGAAAATGATCCTGACGCTCGCCAAGACTGTCGGCCGAGGGCGCGCGGGCGCGGGCCGGGGAGGAAATACACCATGACAACGAAGGATTTGACCATCGCCATGGTCGGCTCCGGCGGAGACGGGGTCGTGACCATGGGCACCTTGATCGCGCAGGCGGGAGCCCGCGAGGGACTCCACGTCGTCCAGACGGAGGCCTACGGGCCGCAGATCCGCGGCGGCGAGACCTCCTGCACGGTGCGCGTGGCCGCCCGAGAGGTCTTCGCTCAGGGCGATACGGTGGACGTGCTCGCCGTCTTCGGATGGCAGGACTTCGCCCGGTTCAAGGGCGAGATCGCCGCCGCCGCGGACGCGGTGATCCTCTACGAGGCGGCCGACGAGACGGAGTTCGAGAAGCTCGACCTTCCCGCCAGGGACAACGCGAGCTGGATCCCGATTCCGTTCCAGCAGATCGCGCGGGACTCGGCCGGAGCGACGTCGGCCAAGAACGTGGTGACGCTCGGGATCCTGGGAGAGCTCTTCGGACTTCCCGTCGAGGGCCTGCGCAAGGGCGTCCAGCACCGCTTCCGCAAGAAGAAGCCGGCCGTGGCCGAGGCCAACGCGCGCGCTTTCGACGCCGGCGTCGCCTACGCCAGGGGAATCGCCGAAGACGTCTCGCACAAGCGCCTCGCCTACGAGCCAGGCCCCGCGCGGCTGCTGATGTCCGGCAACGAGGCCGTCGCGGTCGGCGCGATGCACGCGGGCTGCAAGTTCTTCGCCGGCTACCCGATCACCCCCTCCTCGGAGGTTCTGCACTTCCTCGCCGAGTGGCTTCCGCGGGCCGGCGGCGCGGTCGTTCAGACCGAGGACGAGCTCTCGGCGCTCGGCGCCATCATCGGCGCCTCCTTCGCCGGCGTGAAGTCCATGACGGCGACTTCGGGCCCCGGCCTCTCCCTGATGATCGAGATGATCGGCCTCGCCTCGATGGCCGAGGTGCCGACCGTCATCGTCAACGTCCAGCGCGGCGGGCCCTCGACCGGAAACCCGACCAAGAGCGAGCAGTCCGACCTGCTCCAGGCGCTCTGGGGAACGCACGGCGACGCGCCCAAGGTCGTCATGGCGTGTTCCGACGTCGAGGACTGCTTCCACACGACCGTGGACGCCTTCAACATCTCCGAGGAGTACCAGGTTCCCGTGCTCGTCCTCTCCGACCAGGCCGTCGGCCAGCGCCGCGAAACGATCTCGGCCGACACGCTGACGCACGAGGTCCGCGACCGGGTCAAGCCGGCCGAGGCGGAGCTCGCCGACTACAGGCGCTACCGGATCACCGACGACGGCGTCTCCCCGATGGCGGTGCCGGGCATGAAGGGCGGCATGTACCAGACCAACGGCCTCGAGCACGACGAGGGCGGCGGGCCGTCGGCGATGTACCTCACGCACGAGAAGATGAACGCCAAGCGCTACCGCAAGCTCTGGGGGATCCGCGATCGGTACAAGTTCTTCCGCCGCTACGGACCCGAGAAGGCGAAGGTCGGGATCCTGTGCTGGGGGTCTTCCAAGGGCCCCGTCAAGGAGGCGGTCCTCGCGGCCAACGCCCGGGGAGTGCCGGTCTCCGCCTTCGTGCCGCAGGTTCTCTACCCCTTCCCCAAGCACGAGTTCCAGGAGTTCCTCGCGTCGGTCGACGAGCTTCTGATCGTCGAGATCTCTTACACCGCCCAGTTCTACAAGTACCTGCGGACGTTCCTGACGCTTCCGGAGGGCCACACGCACGTCTTCAAGAGATCGGGCGCCAAGAACCTCGCGGTCGCGGAAGTCGCGGCGGAAATCGAGCGGGTCGCGGCGCTGGCTCATCCCCGCCACAACGAGGAGGTCGCATGAGCGCCGTGATGCCGATCCTGCAGCCGGCCGATTACAAGTCCGACCTGAAACCCGTCTGGTGCGCGGGGTGCGGAGATTTCGGCGCGCTCGCCGCCCTCCACCGCGCCATGGCGAAGCTCCAGCTCCAGCCCGAGAACACCGTCGTCGTCTCCGGGATCGGCTGCTCCTCGCGGCTGCCGGGCTACGTCTCGACCTTCGGCTTCAACGGCGTCCACGGCCGCGCGCTGACGCTCGCGACCGGGATCAAGGCGGCCCGTCCCGAGCTCTCCGTCATCGCGGTCGGGGGAGACGGCGACGGCATCGCGATCGGGGGAAACCACTTCCTCCACGCCGCTCGCCGGAACCTCGACATCGCGTACTTCCTGATGGACAACGAGATCTACGGGCTGACCAAGGGGCAGGTCGCCCCGACGACGCCCGCCGGAGACAAGACCAAGTCCACATACTGGGGAAACCCCGAACCGTCGGTGGACCCGTGCGAGCTCGCGATCTCCTTCGGCGCGACATGGGTCGGCCGGGGCTTCTCGGGCGATCCGAAGACGCTGGTGGACCTGATGACGGCGGCGATGGAGCACAAGGGCTTCGCGTTCCTGAACGTCATGTCGCCGTGCGTGACCTGGCGCGGCGACGACCAGTTCAAGCTGCTCAAGGCGAAGCTGCGCCCGCTGCCCGCCGACCACGACCGGTCCTCCCGCGCCGAGGCGCTGAAGTACACGCGAGAGACCGACACGCTGACGGCGGGGATCCTCTACGAGGTCCGCGAGCCGTCTCTCGTCGAGCGGATCGAGGAGGTCCGGCGCAAGGCGCTCGCCGTGGGTCCCGTGACGAGCACGGCGGACGTCCTGAAGGCTTTCTCACCCGGCTTCTGATTCCCCGCCCGGTTGCTCCGGGCGAGAAGAACGATGAACCCGGTTCCGGCGGCCGAGGTCAGACTCCATCGGGCGCGCCGGTCTCGGGTGCACAACTGATGCCTTTGCATCAGGCGCGCCGCCCGCGCCGGAGCCCTACAATCGAACATGGAAACTCCGCAAAGCCCTCCGCTGCCCCAGGTGGATCGCCTGAGCCGTCCGCAGGCGATCGACGAAATCCGCCGGATCCTGAACGCCCTTCCGCAGGACGACGCGTGCGCGTGCGCGATCGCGGCGCGCTACGGGATCTTCTGCAAGGGATTCGCGCGGTACTCCGACGAAGAATTGAAGAGCAGGTTCGCATGGATCGCGCGGCCGCGGCCGAAGGTCACACGGGCGGAGCTGGAGAGGCTCGCGAGCGCGTACCACCGCGGGCGCCAGGAGGTCACGGGCGCGGAAGTCTGCTGCGACGTCGAGACCCGAGAGCACTGCGGCTGCGACGGCTGGAACAGCTTCGACAACCCGGCGATCGAAGACCTCTACAAGGGACTGACCGGCCGGCAGGTCCGAATCGCCTGAGGGAAGCCGATTTGTGAAGTGGGCTGAAAGGCTGCCTTTCCGCCCTGTTCACAAATCACAAATCGCAAATCACAAATTGGCCCATACCTGGACGATAGGGTATTAGCTAAACCAGCCCGTGCCGATAGGCGAGAACGACCGCCGCCACCTTCGTGTGAACGTCCAGCTTGTGCAGGATGCTCTGCACGTGGTTGCGGACGGTGACCGTCGCGATCGAGTACTTCTTGGCGATGGCGTTGGTACCCAGTCCCTCGGCGAGGCTTCGAAGGATCTCCTTCTCCCGCTCCGTTAGGACGACGGTGTCGCCTCCGGCCAGCGTGACGGGGGAGAGAGGCTCGGACGCCGCCTTCTCCGGTCGAGTCACGGGCGCCGGCTCCGGCGCGGACTTTCCGTTTCCATTTCCGTTGCCGTTGGCTGTGTCCCGGAGGACGTGAACGAGGGTCTTGAGCGCCGGGTGGTAGGACGCCACGGAGAAGAGCGAGGTGCGGATCGACTTCTTCTTGCCTTCGCCGGTCTTCGTCGCCAGCTCGAAGGTTTTCACCGGGTCGTCCGGGCGCTCGCGCGCCTGGTAGGCGACGGCGCAGTTGCGGTGGCAGTAGAGGTTCCCGTTGACGTCGCGCCCGCAAAGGACCTCCCAGCAGTACTTTCCGATGGCGCTCCTCGCGGGGCGGGACAACAGGCGCTCGCACGCCTTGTTCCAGAGAATGATGCGATCGGCGGAGTCCACGGCGAACACCGCTTCTCCGCTTCTCGAGATCCGCTCGAGGGTTTCGTCGAAAGCTCGCATCCGTCGTCTCTCCTCGGAGTTCTCCCCACCGGAATCGTGCGGCAACGACACCCCCAGCCAATGATGCGATTGCATCAATTGATGCTTCTGCATCAAGGGGTTGGCCGAGGCGACGACCGCCTTCCGTTACGCCTCGATGCGAGGGCTGGCGGGTGGCGGCGCACGAGGCCTCCCCCCAGCGCGCCGGGCCGGCCAAGGACGGACTTGCGAGCGAACGAGCTCGCCCGGGCCCGAGCACTGCCGGGGGGTGTGCGACGGCAGGGCCCGCCAGCCCGCCCTTTGGGCGCTGACCGGCTGAAGGCGATTTAGATGAGGTTGTGGCGGTAGGCGAAAACCACCGCGGCGAGCTTGGTGTGGACGTCGAGCTTGTGGAGGAGGTTCTGGATGTGGTTGCGGACAGTGACGGGGGAGATGAAGAGCTTGCGGGAGATCGCTCCGGTGGACATCCCCTGGGCAAGGCAGCGGAGGATCTCTTTCTCCCGGGCCGTCAGGTCCACCGGCTGCCCCTCCTTGGTCGTCATGGGCCAGAGGGGCTCGGCGATCGGCGCGGCCTCGGTCTCCAGCCTTCGCTCGAGGGCCGACGGCTTCCGGGTCTCCGGACGGATGATGTGGACGACGGTCGAAAGGGCCGGGTGGTAGGAGGGAATCGCGAAGAGCGAGATCTCGAACCACTCCCGCCCTCCCTTGGGAAGCTCGATGGAGAGCGGAAAGCGCTGGACGGGCTCTTTGGGCCTTTCGCGCGCCTGGTAGGCGACGGGACAATTGCGGAAACAGTAGACGTTTCCGGCGGCGTCGCGGCCGCCGATCGCGTCGTAGCATCGCTTGCCCAGGACGGTCCGCGCGGGGCGGCCGAGCAGCTCCTCGCATTTCTTGTTCCAGAGAATGATCTTGTCGGCCGAATCGATTGCGAAGACAGCTTCGCCGCTCCGAGCGATGCGGTCGAGGGTTTCGGAAGTTGCCGGCATGAATTCCGGAGATAACTTACCACCGGCGGGCTTTTTGAGCCAAAAGCCGCAGTCGGCGGGTCGCTTCAGGGACTAGCTCGCTTTGCGCCGGCGCGGAGGACGGACCACCGTCACCGGACGGCGGGCGACGTAAATCAGTCTCAGCGCGACTCCGCCGACGACCCACTCGTTCAGGGTGTCGCGGCCCTCGCTCCCGACGACGACGAGGTCCACCTTGAGGCGGTCGGCCTCGCGGGAGATCGCCTCCGGCACGGCGGTGCGGCGGTCGGCGGTCACGAAACGGTAGCGGGCTTCGATGCCGGAGCGCTGGAGCTCCCGGGCGGCGTCGTCGAGGATCTTCTGGGCGGCTCTTTTCTCCAGGGCCTTCTCGAAAGCCGAGCCGAGGTCGGCCACGGGCTCCCCGTCGGTCTCTCCATTCCCCTCGTTTTCCACTTTCCCGATCGTCAGGATGACGAGCTCGCTGTCGGGGTCGCGGGAAGCCATGCGGGCGGCGAACTTCAGGGCCGCGGCGCCGCCTCGCGAACCGTCGGTGGCGACGAGGATTCTCATGGACGCTCCTTTGCGCCCTGTGCCCGAGGGGGGGCGCCGATCTTGTGTTTCCACTTCGGTCTCCTGTCTAACAGCTCGGCTGCCGGCCCTTGTGATGTGTTCTCACCAAAATTCGGACGCGCGCTTGCGCGCCAGGCGGCGGGCGAACGGAATTCGTTTCGCTTGCCAGCAGGGTCGCAGGCATCCGGCGGGGGGGTCAATGATGCGAATGCATCACGTCCAGGATTCGCGCGCCCGCCCCCTCGAACTGATTCAAAAGCATCATTCCTTCCATTCGGAGCGCGGCCTATCGTCGCTGCGAAATGAAAACATCCAAGCGCACGATCACGATCGATGGAAACGAGGCGGCGGCCTCCGTCGCGCACCGCGCGAGCGAGGTCATCGC
>DATFWF010000164.1:0-18802 GCA_035259605.1 Thermoanaerobaculia bacterium | reverse complement strand
GTGGACGGCAAGGCGATCCTCGACTCCGACCAGATCGAGGGCATGGACCGCATGCACCGGGAGGCCATCATCGTCGGGGCGGGCGTCATCGGGCTGGAGTACGCCTCGATGGCGGCGGCTCTCGGCACGCGGGTCACGGTCATCGAGCAGCGGGACACGATCCTCGACTTCGTGGACCGCGAGATCGTGGACGCGCTCGTCTTCTATCTCCGGCAGAGCGGCGTGACTTTCCGCCTCGGCGAAACGCTCGTCTCGGTCCGCCTCGAGGGCGACGGGCGGGTGCTTGCGTGCCTCGAGAGCGGCAAAGAGGTCCGTTCCGAAGTCCTCCTCTACACCGTGGGCCGGCAAACGAACGCGGACCTGCTGAACCTGCCGGCGGCGGGCGTCTCGGCCGATGCCCGGGGGCGCATCCAGGTCAACGAGCACTACCAGACTTCCGTGCCGCACATCTACGCCGCCGGGGACGTGATCGGCTTCCCGGCGCTCGCCTCGACTTCCATGGACCAGGGCCGGATCGCAAGCCACCACATGTTCGGGGTCCGGGACACCAGCCGGCCGGCGGCGCTTCCCTACGGCATCTACACGGTCCCGGAGATCTCCGTGGTCGGACAGAACGAGGAAGAGCTGACGAAGGCGAAGACTCCGTACGAGGTCGGACGCGCGCGCTACGAGGAGCTCGCCAAGGGCCAGATGCTCGGAGCCGAGACGGGAGTCTTGAAGATCCTCTTCGACCCGAAGACGCTTCGCGTTCTCGGCGTCCACATCTTCGGAGACCAGGCGAGCGAGCTGATCCACATCGGCCAGGCGGTGCTGCTGCTCGGCGGCACGCTCGAGTACTTCCGCGACACGGTCCTCAACTACCCGACTCTCGCCGAGGCCTACAAGGTCGCCGCCCTCGACGGACTGAACCGCGTCGGCGTCTCCCAGGTCGAGACCTCCTCCCCGGCAAACCCCGCCGTGTCCTGAAGAGGCATAAAAAAAAGGGGGTCGTCCGACCCCCTCCGCAAAATCGTGTTGTGTGGAGCTTAGTAGCGGTCCCGGCCTCCGCCGTAGCCGCCACGGCCGCCGCCGCCGCCGCCCGTCTTGGGCCGCGCTTCGTTGACCGTGAGCGCCCGTCCGCCGAACTCCTGGCCCGAGAGCCCCGAGATGGCGTTGCGAGCCTCGCCGTCATCTCCGAATTCGACGAACCCGAAGCCCTTGGACCGCCCGGTCTCCCGGTCGGTGATCACGGCCACGGACTCGACGTTCCCGTACTGGGAAAAGAGATTGCGAAGATCCTCTTCGCTGGTGGAATAGGGAAGGTTACCAACGTACAGCTTCATCGAACCGAATCCTTTTCCGGCGTCCTAATTTCCGACCCCGTCGCGCCGTTCGGCGGGCCCGACTTCCCGTTGGAAATCTCGGACTTCGGCGCGGAAGCGTACGAAAGGCGAGTGATACGAGAAGGCTTAAAGCGTACCAAACCCGCTCAATTCGGTCAAGCCGCGCAGAGTCCGCCCCTCCGGGTCGTAAGAGTAAACGCCGGCGAAAACGTCCCGTATTCCCAGGGGCTTGCGAGCTTCAGCCCGCGGCGATGTCGCGGAGAGCCAGGGCGACGAAGGTCCGGGTCATCTCCTTTCGCCAGAGGAAGGAGAAATCCGTGTTGTCCATGGGGCGGGAGGGGCCGGACGCCGCCGCCGAAGCCTCGGAAATGGACGCCTCGTCGAGCGGCCGGCCGCGGAGCAGTTCCTCGGACTTCGATAGCCGCACCGGCGCGGACGCGACTCCCCCCAGGACGAGCCGCGCCTCGACGACGGCCCCGCCCTCGAGGCGCGCGGCGGCTCCGACGGACAGCACGGGAAAATCAAAGCTCCCCCGCCGGCGCAGCTTTCGGTAGCTCGCCCTCCAGCCGTCCCGCGCCGGGAGACGGATCTCCGTCAGCAGCTCCTCCGGATTCTTGGCGAGGTAGGCGATGCCGTCGTTGCGGTAGAGGTCCTCGACAGGGACCTCGCGCTCCCCCTCCGGCGAGAGGAGCACGGCGCGCGCCTGGATCGCGATCAGCACCGGAACCGAGTCGGCGGATTGGACGGCGAGACATTTGGGCGACCCGGGCGCGACCCAGCAGATCTCCCCGTCCTTCTTCATGCAGAAGTCGATCGCCTGACGCCACTCGAAGTTCTGGTCGTAGTAGTTGCAGCGCGTGTCCAGCAGCAGGTTGCCGCCGAGCGTCCCCATGTTGCGAAGCGGCGGCGTCGAGATCTCCTCGATGGCGTGGACGAGCGCCGGGTAATCGCGCCGCATCCGCCGGTGGCTCTCGATCGCCGAGAGGGAGACCGCGGATCCGATCGAGGCGCCGCCCTCCCGGGACATCCGGATCCGCGCCAGCGCCGGGATCCGCGAGAGACCGATGACGACCTTCGGCGTCTGCTGCCGCCGTTTCATGTTCGGGTAGAGATCCGTCCCGCCCGCGACGTAGGACGAATCGGGGCCCGCGTCCGTCTTGATGCGAACCGCCTCGCGCGCCGTCGCCGGCGCGAAGTACCGGAATTTCGGAAGACGCATCATGGGGATTTGTGATTTGTGATTTGGGATTTGTGATCAGGGCTCATCGGACGCCTCCGGCGCCGGTTGCCGCGGTTTCGAGGGCGCGGCCGTCGCCGCCTTCGGCGGGAGTGAGGACGCGCATCGGATCGGGATAGGGGATCCTGGGGAAGGACGTCGGGCCGTAGCGAGCCGGTTTGCCCTGGGCTTTGGCCTTGAGCGCGGCGAGGACCTTCTCCGGTGTGGCGGGGACCTCGTCGATCCGGACGCCGACGGCGTCGTAGATGGCGTTGGCAACGGCCGGCGGAATCGGCAGGAGCGGGCCCTGCCCGACCTCCTTGGCGCCGAACGGGCCGTTCCGATCCGGGTCTTCGATGAGGAACGTCTCGACCTCGCACATCTCCTTCGTCGTCGGGCTCTTGTATTCAAGAAGCGACGGGAACTTGTGGACCACGTTCCCGTTGACGCCGGAGCGGTACGCCATCTCCTCCATCAGGATCTCGCCCAGGCCCATGTACACCGACCCCTCGACCTGCCCGACCACGAGCGCCGGATTGATGCACTTGCCCACGTCGTGCGCGATCCAGACTTTCGGAACCGTCACGATCCCCGTCTCCGGGTCCACCTCGACCTCGGCCACCGCGGCGGAGTAGGAGTAGGCGGGGGAAGGCCCGACTCCGGCCCCGCGGTAGCGCCCCGCCGACGGCGGCGGGACGTAGGAGCCGACTGTGCCGAGCGTCCCGTATTTCGACTCGGCGGCGACGACCGCCTCGGTGAAGGTCATCCCGCGTTCCGGGTCCTCGGTGTCGAAGACCCGCCCCTGCGCGAAACCGATCCGCGCGGCCGGGACCTCGAGCTTCTGCGAGGCTGCGGCGGAGAGCATCTCCCGCGCGCGCTCGGCCGCCTGGATCGCGGCGTTGCCGGTCATCAGCGTGACGCGCGAGGAATAGGAGCCCAGGTCCACCGGGGTCAAGTCCGTGTCTCCGGTGACGACGCGGATGTCGAAGGGGTCGATCCCCAGGACCTCCGCCACGACCGCCGCGAGGATCGTGTCGCTCCCCTGCCCGATCTCCGTCGAGCCGCAGAAGACCGTGACGCCGCCGCTCCGGTCGAGCTTCATCTGGACTCCCGACTGCGGCATCGAGTTCCAGTAGATCGGGAGCCCCGCGCCGCAGATGTAAGACGAGCAGGCGATGCCGAGCCCGCGCCCGCGAGGAAGGCGGCCGCGGCGCTCGCGCCAGCCCGAGGCCTCGACGACCTTGTCGATGCACGGCCCGAGGCCCATCGAGCCGACCCGCAGGTAGTTCGCCGTCAGAGACCCCGCCGGATGGAGGTGCTCCTTGCGCATCTGCGCGGGATCCAGTCCCAGGTCGCAGGCGATCTTGTCGAGCTGGGCTTCCAGCGCGAAGCGAGGCTGGGGCGTGCCGTGGCCGCGCTTGGGCCCGCAGGGAGGCTTGTTGGTGAAGACGCGCGCGCCGTCGAAGCGGTATGCCGGGATCGCGTAGGTCACCGTCTGGAGCGCGCCCGTGTAGTACGTCGAGGCGACGCCGTAGGAGCCGTAGCCGCCGCCGTCCAGGACCGTCTGGAAGTGCATCGCGGTGATCGCGCCGTCTCTCTTCACGCCGGTCTTCACGCGCATCAGCGTCGGGTGGCGGCCGCGGTGGCAGTAGAAGACCTCCTCGCGGGTCAGGCAGATCTTCACCGGCCGGCCGGTGACGCGCGAGAGGTGCGCCACGACGATCTCGTGGCTGAACGGATCCGACTTGCCGCCGAAGCCGCCGCCGTTGGGAGTCGCGATGACCCGGATGCGCGAGGCCGGCATCTCGAGCACCTTCGCCAGCGCGCGGTGGACGTAGTGCGGAGTCTGCGTCGAGGACCACACGGCAAGTTTCCCGTCCGGGCCGTAATCGGCGACGGCCGCGTGCTGCTCGAGCGCGATGTGGGTGTTGCCCTCGTAGAAGAAGAGGTCGTCGTACACCTTGTCGGCCCGCGCGAAGCCCTCGTCGGTGCCGCCGAACTCCATGGAGACGAGCTTGTGGAAGTTCCCATCGTCGCCGTAGTCGTGGATTCGCGGAAAGGGCTTCGAGGCGGCGTCCTCGATCGAGCCGATCGGAGGCAGCGTCTCGTACTCGACCTCGATCGCGTCGAGGGCGGCGAAGGCCGTGTCCTCGTCCACCGCGGCGACGGCGGCGATCGGATCGCCGACGAACCGCACCTTGTCGAGCGCCAGCGCGTGCTCGTCCTGAGACACCGGCAGGATGCCAAAGGCGATCGGGAGATCGCGCCCGGTCGCCGCAGCGATGACGCCGGGCATGGCCAGCGCCTTGGAGACATCCACCCGCAGGATCTTCGCGTGGGCAACCTTCGACCGTAGGATCTTGCAGTGGAGCATCCGGGGAAGAAAGATGTCGTCGGCAAACTTCGTCTGCCCGGAGACCTTCGCCGCCGCGTCCACCTTCGGATAGGGGCGCCCGACCACGCGGGTCTTTCGCCGCTCCGTCATCGCCCCGAGCTCCCGTCGCCCCCGTTCTGTAGGGGCGGGCCTTGCGCCCGCCCGCCTCCGGTCGGCACGACCGGCAACAATCCGCTTTCGTCGAAGTCGCGTCCGTACAACGACTCCTTCGGCGGCTCGGCTTCCTCGCCTCGCATCCAGGCGGCCGCGAGCTCGACCGCTTCGAAGATCTTGATGTACCCGGTGCAGCGGCAGAGATTCCCGGCGAGTGCTTCCTTGATCTGATTGCGGCTCGGCTTCGGGTTCTCCTCGAGCAGCGCCTTCGCGGTCAGAAGAAACCCCGGCGTACAGTACCCGCACTGCGCCGCTCCCAGGTCCGCGAAGGCCTTCTGGAGAGGATGGAGCCCGCCCGAATCCGCCATCCCCTCGACGGTCTCGACGTGTTTTCCCTCGCACTCGAGGCCGAGGTAGAGACAGGAGAGCACCGGCTTTCCGTCCACGAGCACGGCGCAGGTTCCGCACTCCCCGAGCTCGCATCCGTGCTTGGTCCCCGTCAGCCGCAGGTCCTCGCGGAGGACTTCGAGCAGGGTCTTGTGGGGCGCGAACGCGGCTTCTGCTCGTTCTCCGTTCAACAGGAAAGAGACCCGGGCGAGGCCGGAGGAATCCTCTTTCTTTCTTCGGGGGGTTGCCATGGGAGAATCAATCTAATCCCTTTGTTTTGAAAAGGAAAGATGCTACAAAGTATCCGACCGGTCAGATACTTCGCGGACCCGTCGAGTCAGCGGCCGCGAAAGTGAGGCGGGCGCTTCCCGAGGAACGCGTCGATGCCTTCCGCGGCGTCTTCCAGGGAAAGGTTCTTCGCCATGGTCTGGCCGGTTGTTTCATAGGCCGCTTCGAGCGGGCGGTCGAGCTGGCGGTAGAAGGCGGCCTTGCCGAGGCGGACCACGGCGGGGCTCCGCGCGAGCAGGATCGCGGTGAACTTCGCGACCTCGGCGTCGAGGCCGGCGGCGGGGACGACGCGGTTGACGAGGCCCCACGCCAGCGCGGTTCGAGCGTCGATCGGCTCTCCGGTCAGGAGCATCTCCATCGCTCGCTTCCTTCCCACGTTGCGGGCCACACCGACGGCGGGGGTCGAGCAGAAGACGCCGACGTTGATCCCCGGCATGGCGAAGGTCGCGGTGTCGGCGACGATGGCGAGGTCGCACATCGAGACGAGCTGGCAGCCCGCGGCGGTGGCGATCCCGTGGACGCGGGCGATAACCGGCTGCGGCATCCTCGTCAGCGAGACCATCATCCGGCCGCAGTCGTCAAAGAGGCGGCGCTGCCAGGCTTCGTCGCCGGCATGGGCTCGCATCTCCTTCAGGTCGTGCCCGGCGGAGAATCCCTTCCCTTCGGCTCCAAGCACGACGACCCGCGCCTCCGGATCGGCGGCGATCGCGTCTATCTCCTTCTGGAGCGCCGCGATCATCTCGAGCGAGAGCGGGTTGTAGCGACTGCCGCGGTTGAGCGTCAGGCGAACAATCCCGTTCTCCCGCGCGGTCACGACCGGCGGCTCGGCGGCGACGGTGGTTTCGGCGCTCATGTTCGGGCTCCCCTTTCGGAATCGAGCATACCCATCTGGCGGGCTTCGTGGCGATCTCCGGGCGCTCCGCCGGGGCAAAAGAAGCGACGGTCGCGCAGGCGGCGAATCGCGTGGGCCCTCTCCCGCGGAGACGACATCGTCCCGCTGATCACCTCAACGCCTCCCCTTTCGGCGGCCCGCTCCCGGAACCAGGCGAGTGAACTCCGGGATCCGCTCGCCGCGCGCGGAGTGAGCGATGAGCCGTTCGAGCCGGCCCATCCGCGTCTCCTCCCTTTTCGCGCTGACGACCCACCATCCGGCGGCCTTTCGGTAGGACGCGGGCTGCTCGTCGAAGAACTTCGAGGCGGCCGCGTTCTCTTTCAGCATCGAAGCATACGGCTCCTCGAGACGGTCGCGGCGCTGCTCGTAGGAGTAGATCCCGTAGCGGTACTCCTCACGGGCGGCGAAGGCCTTTCTCCCCGCCGGCCTCATCCGGCCTTCTCTTTCCAGCGCTTTCGCGCGCGCGGCGTTCACCACGCTCCAGATGCTCCGCGCCCTCCGCGGCGTGAAACGGATCGTGTAGCTTTCGTCGCCGAGGCTGCGGCGGATGCCGTCGATCCAGCCGACGCACAGCGCCTCGTCCACCGACTCCGGCCAGGTGACGCTCTTCTTCCCGCTTCCCTTCTTGTAATAGCCGACCAGGAGCTCCGGCTCCCGCTCGTGGTTCTTCTCGAACCACCTCCGGAGCTCCGCGGGCGTCGCAAAGAACCTCGCCTTCATCGAATGGAACTCTATGCGAGCGGCGACCGGAGGCGGGAGGGCGCAAGGCCCTCCCCTACAACACGGGGAATGATCCGTCGCGATTCTGGCGGGTCGCTCGCGGCGGAAGGAGTCTCCCGCCCCCCGGCTTGAACTCTCTCGGCGCCGGTCGCGCAGCGCGGAGCGACGAAAAAAAGCCCCCTCCGAAGGAGGAGGGGGCGGACATCCCGGCCGCCGTGGAGGCGCGGCCGGGCCGAAGAGAAGCGCGTTCCTACGGGTTGAGCGTGGTGATCACCACGACCTTCCCGCGGTTGGACGTGTCGTTCATGTCCACCCGCGTCGTAATCCGCGTGGCGTCGATCTTGTGCCGGTCGATCAGGTACTGCTTCACGTTCTCGGCGCGCTGCCGCGCGAGCGACTCCTGGCGGGTCCCGCCGGCGGAGTCCGGATACCCGACGGCCGTGACGAGCGCGCGCGGGTTGTCGCGCAGCCGCATCGCGACGGCGTCGAGCTTCGCCTTGGCGATGTTGGTCAGCCGCGACTTGCCCTGCTCGAAGTCGATCGTGTCGCGCACCGGCGCCGGAGGCGGCGGGGGTGGAGGCGCGACCGGCGGCGCGGCCGGCCGCTCGGGCTCGCGCGGCGGAGGCGGGGCCGGCGCGGGCGGAGGCGGCGGCGGCGGGGGCGCGGGCGCCCTGGCCGGAGGCGCCTCGATGATCGCCGGCGCGGCGTGGCCGCCCCAATGGAAGAGCACGCCGATGTTGGGCTGGATGTCCATGTGCCCGGGAACCTCGACGGTATGCGCGAAGCCGGCGCCCCCAACGAACGCGGTCTGAGGGTAGTGGTAATGGAAGTTGTACTGGCCCTTGATTTCCGGCCTCAGCCCGACGAGCTTGTTGAAGCGGTACTCCGAGCCGAAGGCCACGTACGCGAGCGGCCCCGTTTTCGAGTCGTTGTGAAACTGCGCGTTGTCGTAGTCCGGATGGATCGACACGCCTCCGCCGGCCCCCACGTAGGTGTTCCATCCGTGCATCGTCGGCGTGAAGTTCCAGAGACCGCCGAGCGTCGCCTCCCAGTACTCCGGCGCGTGGTTGTGGTCCGGATGGAAGTACTGGCCGGTCAGCTCGAGCGCGAAATGATCGGTGAAGTAGTGTCCAAAGCGGACGCCCGGAAAGAGGAAGTCGTTCTGGTCCAGATTGCAGGGGCAGTAATTCGTTTCGTAGTGGCCGATGAAGCTGTAGCCCACGTGGACGCCGGCGTACCATTCGCCCGCCAGCGACGCCGGCACCCGGTCGTAGACCTCCGTGCGCTGCGCCCGGGCCACGCCGGTGCCCAGCAGAAGCAGCCCGGCCATCCCGAGGATCCGGAATCGAACTCTTGCCGTCGACATCGTCAAGCCTCCGCGTTTTCTCATGGGCGCCGCATCAACACTTGTTCAGGAACTGGAAGCCGGTCGCGTTCTGCCCCGGCGCGAGGTTGATCGTGAAGCCGCCCGGGTTGGTCGGCGTGCCGGGGGACGTCTGGAAGAAGTTGGGCGGCAGCTCCTCGGACAGGACGTAGGTCCCGGCGGGGAGGTTCGTGAACGTGAACGTCCCGTCGGCGCCGGAGGTCGTCCGCCGCGTGGCGCCGCTGGAGTCCTTCAACACGATGACGATCCCCGCGAGCGGCCGGTCGAGCCCGTTGACGACACCGTTGGCGTCGATGTCGAGATACTTGATCCCGGAGATCGACCCGGTCTGGCCCCCGCCCTGCGCCTGGTTGCCGAAGAGCACGCCCGTGAAGTTCTGGCCGGAGGCGAGCGTCACCGACACGGTGCCCGGCGCGGGCGGCGCGGTCTGCTTGAACCCCGGCGGAACGACCTCGGAGAGCGTGTAGGTCCCCGCCGCGAGACCCGAGAAGGAGAAGTCTCCGCTGGCCGTCGTCGTCGTGGTCAGGCTCGTCGCGGGCCCGGCCAGTTGGATCGTGACTCCGGACAGTCCCGGCTCGCCCGGATCCCGCACGCCGTTGCCGTTGACGTCGTTGAACTTCGTTCCGGAGATGCTGCCGTTGGGCCCCTGCCCCTGTGCGCGGTTGCCGAAGAGGAAGCCGGTCGCGTTCTGCCCCGGCGAGAGGTTGATGGTGAAGGTCCCCGGCAATGCCGGCGCGGTCTGGGCGAAGCCGGCCGGGACGGTCTCCGACAGCGTGTACGTCCCTGGCTGGAGGCCGAGGAAAGAGCAATTGCCCGACGAGTCGGAAGCCGCCGTCAGGACCTGGCCCGCGGCATTTCGAAGCTGGATCGCCACGCCGGACTGCCCCGGCTCGCCCGCGTCGCGAACTCCGTTGCCGTTCAAGTCGTTGAAGACCGTGCACGCGATCGAGCCCGGGATCGCGCGGTTGCCGAAGACGAGGCCGGTGACCGTCTGGTGCCCGAAGTCCACCAGCACCGGAATCGTGCCGGGCGAAGGCGGAGCGGTCTGGACGAAATTCGCCGGCGGCGTCTCGGAGGCCGTGTAGGTCCCGAACGGAACAGCCGCGAAGCTGAAGGTGCCGTCGGACCCGCTCGTCGTGGTCCGCGTGATCCCGCCGCCGGAGAGCGTAATCGTGACGCCCGACAGGCCCGTCTCGCCCGGATCCTGGACGCCGTTGCCGTTGAGATCGTTGAATTTCAGACCCGATACCGTCCCCGTCAGGATTCCGCGGAAGTTGCCGAAGACGCTGTCGAGGGAGCTCCCTCCCGAGGCGATCGTGATGGGGATTCCGCCGGAGGCGGGCTTCGTCTGGGAGAAGCCGGGAGGAACGACTTCTGTCAGCACGTAGCTGCCGGGTGTGACGTCGGTGAAGAGGAAGTTGCCGGCCGCGTCGGTCACGGCCGTCTTGGTCGCGCCGCCGGAGGCCGTCAGCGTGAGCGTGACGCCGGGCAGGCCCGGCTCACCCGGATCGCGCGCGCCGTTGGCGTTCAGGTCCTCGAACTTGAATCCGCCGACCGCGTTGGGGATCGCCTGGTTGCCGAAGTCGAGGCCTGACTGGTCCGCGTCGCAGAGCTCGATGATGTACGCGCCGCCCCGCGAGAAGACGCGCCGCCCGATGTCGCGGTCCGGAGGGCCCGTCGCGCGGAAGCCGTTCTGCGGGACTTCGACGACGCGGTAGTTGGCGCCGTCGGCCAGCCCGCAGATCCGAAAGGAACCGTCGGCGGCGCTCAAGCCTGAGATCAGCATCCCGTTGTCCGCCGCTACCCGAATCGTCACGCCGGACAGGCCGGCCTCGCCGGCGTCGCGCACCCCGTTGCCATTGAGGTCGTTGAACTTCGTTCCGGAAACGCAGAAGGTCGGCTCGCAGGACTGCTTGTCCTCGACGCGAAACGCCGCCTGAAGAGAAAGGTCGGCGTGGAACCCGTGGAAGCAGCCCGCGCCGCAGACGTTGTCCACCGCCGTCACGCTCCCGTCGAAGTTGGCTGCGGGAGTCAACCAGGCGACGTAACCCGCCTTCTGCGAGCCCGCGTCGCCGTATGGCATCAGGTTGACCGCGAGCGAGCCGCACGCCGTCTTGCCGTCGGTGCCGTGGGCGCTGCCGTCATAAGAAGAGATGACGCCGCCCTTGACCGTGACCGACCGCTGGGCGACGACGTCGGTGGAAAGAAGCCTGGTCCCGCTCGAGTCGGTGACCTGGAAGTAGTACTTGCCGTCGGCGAGGTAGGCCGGAAAAAAGCATGGGGCCGTCGCGGGGCCGCCCACGAGGAAAGCGTCTTCCTTCCGCCCGAAGAGGCTCTGCGGGACCGCGGGGTTGCCGCTGCCCGCGGTCGCGATCGAGCCGAAGACCGCGACGGTGGCCTCTTCCGCCTCGCTGCCGCCTCCCCGAAAGACGACGTCCCTGCCGGGGGTGCGGCTGCCGCCGCGGGCCTGGACTTCATCGCGCGAGAGTTGTGCAAAGGCCAGAAGGGAGAACAGAAAAGCCAGGGCGCCGACCGCAACACGACCCACCCTCATGCCGGCTTCCTTCCTCTTGCGTTGTTTGCGAGTCAATACCTTCCTGAAACCCGGCGCAAGACAATGCAAGCGACGTGCCCCGAACCGGACGGAATGGTTGGGGTTTGCCCAGTTTCGAGGCCCCGGGAACCCCACTATTGACTATCGAGTATTCAGTAGAGCCTTGCCCTTTAGGGCAGATCGGTAGCGGATCCGCCGGCGATGTCCGGCGGCTCCGGGGGTGACGAGCGCCGCCGCGTAGCGGGCCGCCGCGCCCGCCCACAGGCAGGCGGCTGCGAACCGGGCGCCTGCGGCCCCGTGGTGCTTGCGCGCGTACCGCGCGAGGCCTTCGTGAACCAGCCCGAAGAGCGCGTCGCCGCCGGATCCCCCGCCGGCATGCAGGGCCAGGGCCTGCGGGACGAAAAGGATCCTCCAGCCGCGATCCGACAGGCGGCGCATCAGGTCGGTCTCCTCGGCATAGAGGAAAAAGTCCTCGTCGAATCCTCCCGCCTCCTCGAACGCGCTCCGGCGGACGAGCAGGACGGCTCCCTTGAGCGATTCGACTTCGCTCGGGCGGGAGTGGTCTTCCCGGGTCTTCGTATGACCCCGAAAGAGGCGCCCCCTGGAAATCGCGGCCAGGCCGGAGGACTCGCAGAAGATCCGCCAGGGTGTGGGGAACCGCTGGATGGAAGCCTGCGGGCCGCCGTCCGGATTCTGGAGACGCGGCCCGGCGACGGCGGCGCGTGGATCGGCGAGGAGAGCGGACACGAGGGCGGAGACCGCTCCCGGCAGGACTCGCGCGTCGGAGTTGAGAAAGAGCAGAAACTCTTCTTCGCCTTCCCGCGCCCCGCGGTTGCACCCGGCGCCGTAGCCGCGGTTGGAGGGCTGCGCCAGGACGCGGGCCGCCGGGACCTCGCGCGCGAGCCGCTCCGCGATCGCGTCGCCGGAAGCGTTGTCCACGACGACGATCGAGGATCGCGCGGAAGTCTCCGCGACCGAGCGAGCGGCGGCGGCGGTTTCTTCCGGGGTGCGGTAGTGGACGATCACCGCGGCGACGCCGCCCTCGCTCACGGCCGGGCCTCTCCCGCCGCGCCGGCGCGGACGCGGTAGAGAGAAGACGCGCCGTTCCTGTCCGCCAGCTCCAGAGTGCCCTCGCGGACGAGGACCGCGACGAGCTGCTCGCGCGTCCGGTCGGATTCGATCACCCAGTTCACCCGCATCCGGGCGAGCCCGCGCCGCCAGAGGACCGGGTCGAAGTCCCAGTTCACGATCGGATGGTAGAGGGCGCGCTCGACCCACCGCGTCGGGCAGTGGAAGAAGTCCCACTCGCCGATGAACACGACGCGGTCCTCCGGAGTCACGTTCTTCCAGAAGCGGTACGACGGGACCCGGGCTTCGAGCGCGGCCTCGCGGCTCATCAGCCCCGCCGCGACCTTCCACTCCACCCCGGTCGATCCGAGCTGCACCGGGAAGGAAAGAGCGGTCACCGTCAGCGCCGCTCCCGCCGCGAGGCCGGCCTTCCCGGCGAACCGCTTCGTCGCGAGGAAGACCCCGTGAGCGGCGAAGAGCGCGTACAGCGGGTAGAGCGAGATGAGGTATCGCACGGAGGGGTCCGCGAGCCGGAACCAAGGAACGAGGACCGGCAGCGAGGCGCCGAGGAAAAGCGCCGTGCCCGCCGCGCCCCATCCGACGACTCCCGGAACGAGGAGCAGCGGAAGCATCCCGTCGTAGCCGTCGCCGTTCTTCTCGAAGACGCGGGAGTGGAAAGTCAGGTCGTACGGCAGGCGCAGGAACGAGGCGAGCGACAGCTCGCGGCCCGGGACGCCCCCTCCCGGCTCCTTCCGAAAGAGCCCGCGCATCGCCACCGGAACCGAGGAGGGCGACCAGAAGGGAGCCAGCGGAAAGCCGGCGCGCGACTGGCTCCAGGCGAGCCACGGGATCATGGCGAGGAGCACGCCGGCGGCGGGAAGCAGGAGGCGGCGCGGCGAGATCCCGCCCCGGCGCAGGTACAGAAGCAGGAGCGCCGGCGCCGCGAGCACCGCGAAGAGCTTGGTGACGATCGCCCCGCCGAAGAGGAAGCCGGCGAGGAGCAGCCGGCGGGGCTCCTCGCGAGCCGCCGCGATCTCGCAGGCCGCGGCCGCGACCAGGAAGGCCGCCGGCCAGTCCACGTAGGTCCCGCGCATCTGGAGGACCGCCGCCGGAAACGCGACGAGCGACAGAAGGGCGAGCGGGGCGGATCCCCCCGCTCCCAGCCGCCGCGCGAGCGCGAGGATCGCGCCGAACGTCCCGAGGCCGACGAAGAACTGGAGGAGGCGGGCGACCCTCAGGCCGCCGAAGAGAAACCCGAGGGAGAGGAAGTTCTCCTCGTTGTGCCACAGGAGGCTCTGCGGCGAGAGGCCGGCGATCGGCTCGACGGACCCGTTGAGCGCGAGGTCGCGCGCCTCCGGGAGGTGATAGGCCAGAGCGTCGAAGGAGAAGTCGGGCGACAGGGCGCCGACCCACGCCGAGGCGAGGAAGAGAAGAGTCACGGCGAGCCACGACGCTTCGAGCGCGCCCGCGCTCTCGCCCCGCGGAACACGAAGGGTCCTTGCCGCGACCCGCGCGAGGATCGGAACCCGCCGCCACCGGATCGCGACGAGCAGAGCGGCGAAGAGAAGCAGCGGCGTCCGCCTCCAGAGCCCGATCTCTCCGAGGAGGAGGGGCGCCAGCCCGAGGAGCACGATCCCGGCGCCGAAGGCCGAGGAGAGGTCGCCGGCCCCGGCGTCCCGGCCGCGGAGGATCCGGGTTATCGCGTCTCCCGCGAGGAACGTCACCGCGAGGATGGCCGCCGCCGCGAGGAGCGCGGGAAAGTTTCCGGAGAGAAGGACGAGGAGGAGCGTGCCGGCGGCGCAGAGGGCGGCGGTGATCTTCGGGTGCCGGAGGATTCCCCAGGCCAGAGCGGCCAGAGCGGCCGCCGCCGCGAGGGCGCCGGCCGCGATCCCGCCGGCGCCGTGGAGCGACCGCAGCTTGTCCACGTAGACCCTCGCCAGCGGAACGGCTCGGAGGAGGATCGAGGCGGCGAGGACGACGAGCAGAAGGGAGAAGACGCGGGCGCCCGGCCCGGAGGAACCCTGCCGTCTTGTCGGGGGCACGCAGTGAGTCTAGAGCACTCCCGCGCGAAGTTATGATCCCGCAAGAACATGCCGCCGGTCTCGGTCGTCGTGCCCGCACGCCAGGCAGCCGGGGTCCTGCCCGCATGCCTGGACGCGCTGGAACGGTCGGAGCTGCGTCCGGTCGAGGTCATCGTGGTGGACGACGGGTCTTCGACCGACGCAACCGCCCAGGTCGCCCGCGCTCGCGGGGCCACGGTCCTCGCGACACCGCTTCGCCTCGGGCCGGGCGGCGCCCGAAACGCCGGCGTCGCGGCGGCCAGCGGAGAGATCGTCGTCTTCGTGGACTCGGACGTCTGCGTTCACTCCGATGCGATCGGGCTTCTCGTCGAGGAGCTTTCCCGCTCGCCGCGCGTGGTCGCCGCGTTCGGCTCCTACGACACGATGCCGACCGGGGCGAACTTCACCTCGCAGTACAAGAACCTGATGCACCACTACGTCCACCAGCGCGGGCGCGAAGACGCGTTCACCTTCTGGGCGGGGCTCGGCGCGGTGCGGCGGGACGCCTTTCTCGCCGCCGGGGGATTCGACGCGGACCGTTATCCCCGGCCCTCGATCGAGGACATCGAGCTCGGCGGCCGGCTGCGCGCTTTCGGACAGATCCGGCTGGTCAAGTCGGCGCAGGGGACGCACCTGAAGAACTGGACGCTTCCGGGCCTGTTGAAAACGGACGTCTTCGACCGCGGCGTTCCCTGGACGGAGCTGATCCTTTCCTCGGGGCGCGTGCCCGACGACCTGAACCTGGGCCCGCGCCACCGGATCGGCGTCGCGGCGGCGTGTCTCGCCGTGGCTTCCCTGCCGGCGGCGGCGGCGAGGAGGCGGTTTCCGTGGGAGGCGGCGGCGCTGGCGGGTGTCGCGATCGCGGCCGGCAGCGACGCGCTCTCCTTCCTCACGCGGCAGAGAGGCCTTCTTTTCGCGGTGCGGGCGATCCCGCTTCACCTGGCCTACTACGTGTCGTCGGGCGTCGCCCTGGCGATTGGAACCGCCAGACACCTCGCTCGTCCGCGTCCATCCAAGACCCCAAATCCCAAATCCAAAACCGGAGCGTCCCGCTCTTGACTTCGGAGCAGCCCGGCGCGCCGAAGATCCTGACCGCCCCCTACTATGAGAGGCTGAACGACCTGGAGCGGCGACACTGGTGGTGTCGGTCCGTCCGGCGCGCGGCGCTGGCACTCGTCGAGCCCGCGATGTGCGCGGGAGCGGTCGTCCTCGACGCGGGGTGCGGCGCGGGCGGGCTTCTCGAGGCGGTCGCGGCTCGGTGGCCGAACATCCGAGCGATCGGGGTGGACGTCTCGGGGGACGCGCTGTCGTACGCGCGAGCGAGGGGGCTTCGCGGTCTGGCTTTCGGGTCGGCGACGGAGTTGCCGGTGGCGGCGGAGTCGGTGGACGTTTTGTTTTCCAACGATGTCCTTCAGCATCTTCCCGAGCGGGAGGATGAGCGCGCGGTGATCGAGGCGCGCCGGGTCTTGAAAGCGGACGGAATCCTTTCGATCCGGGCGAGCTTCGGGGTCGACCGCTCGGGAGGGGCAAGCCGCTCCCCGGCGACACGGGGCCTTCATCGGCAATATCGGCTTGAAGAAATCGAGGACCTGGCCCGGAGAAACGGATTTCGGGTCGAGAGGCATCTCGTCCTTCACGCCCTGCCACGCCTACTCGCGGGACTCACGTCTTCGAAGCACGGCTCCGCTCAAGATTCGGGGGGAGGCCTTTCGACGACGGTCCCGGCGGCGCCGGTCAACGCGTTGATGGGTCTCTACGCCCGAGTCGAGGACTTCGTGGCGATGCGGGTTCCCTTCGCGCTCCCCTCGGGCGATACGCAGATCCTGATGGCTCGGAAGGCATCGTGATGCCCTGTGATAAACGGGAAGTCTCGTGAAAATGAAGGTTGCGCTGATCGGCCTCGGCGGCGTGGCGCGGAGAATCCACCTGCCCGCGCTGCGAGGATTTCCGGAAGTCGAGCTCGTCGGAGCGATCGAGCCCTCCGCCGAATCGGTCCGGCTCGCGGGAAACGCGGGGCCGATCCCGCCCCTTTTCGCGAGCCTTCCCGAGCTCTTCGAGAAGACGAAGCCCGACATCGCGGTCGTCGGGACGCCGCCCGCGATGCACCACGAGCACGCGAAGGCCGCGCTGGAGGCCGGAGCCCACGTTTTCCTCGAAAAGCCGTTCGTCTCGTCCGTCGAAGAGGCGGACGATCTCGTGGCGGCGGCGCGCTCGGCCCGGCGGCTCCTCGCCGTCAACAACCAGTACCGGTACATGACGCCCTACCGCGAGACGCAGCGGCGGCTGGCCGCGGGAGAGTTCGGTCCGGCCTACCAGCTCCAGGCGTGGCAGCAGATGTTCCATCCGCCCTCCTACGAGAAGAACTGGCGCGCCTCGCTCGTCCGCTCGACGCTCTACGAGTTCGGAACGCACGCGCTCGACCTCGCCTGCTTCTTCTTCGGCGCCCTCCCGGCGGCCGTGACGGCGCGGACTCCGCGGGTGCCGCTCGAGACCCAGGCAGATGTCCTCGTTGTGGCGATGGTGGATTTCCCGAAGGACCGCGTCGCGACCTTCAACTTCAACCGGGTCTCGCACGCGCCGGAGCGGTACCTGGAGATGCGGCTGGACGCGAAGGACGCCTCGATCCGGCTGTCGCTCGGGGGCGTGGCGCGCGTGTCGGTGGACTGGGTGCGGAACCGGCGCCGGCCGTCGCTCAGGGCGAGCCTGGTCAAGGGAGGCGAGGCGCGCGTGGAGAGGCGAGGCGGCTCTCGCGCGATCGTCCGCGCGCGGCAGTCGGAGTTCGCTTCGGCGACGGCGGCGCACTTCGCCGTTTTTGTGGAGAGGATCCGCTCGGGAGACGTCGAGCCCTCGGCGGCGCTGCACGCTCGCGAGGTCCTCCGGACCGTCTTCGCCGCGTACGACTCGGCGGCGAGCGGCAGGACCGTCCGGCTCGACGGGGCGCGAGCCGCGAGTTCTTGATCCCCGACCCGACCCCTCGCCGCTCCCTCGCGTGGCTCGCCGCGATCACCGCGCTCGCCGCGTTCCTCCGGCTCTACCGCATCGGGTCGGACCTCTGGTTGGACGAGATCAGCACGGTCCTCGATTACCGCGGCGGCCTGTGGCTCGACGTCTTCACCGTCTTCAAGAGCCTGAACAACCATCCGTTGAACTCGCTGCTCGTCAAGGCGATGGCCGGGCTCTTCGGGCCCGCCGAGTGGGCGGTGCGGCTTCCCGCGGCGATCTTCGGGATCGCGGCCGTTCCGGCGGTGTACTTCCTGGCGCGGATCGCCCTTCGGAGCCGCGACGCGCTCCTGGCCGCATCTCTGCTCGCGGTCTCCTACCATCACGTCTTCTTCTCGCAGAACAGCCGCGGCTACACGGGGATGATCTTCTTCGGCGTGCTCGGCACGGCCTTCTTCCTGCGCGCTCTCGAGCGCAACCGCCCCCGCGGCTGGGTTCTTTACGCCGTGGCGATGGGGCTCGCGATCGCGTCGGTCCTCCAGGCGGTCTTCATCCTGGCGGGCCATGCGGCCGCCTTCGGCGCGGCGGCGCTGACTCGCCCGGGGGCGCGGCTGCGGCCGTCCGCGGCGGGCGCGGTCGCGGCGTGGGCGGCCGCGGGCGCGGCGAGCCTCGCCGTTTACGCGAAACTGCTCCCAAAGCTCCAGGCCTTTTCGGGCGCGGCGTTCCGGTCGGCCGCCGGCGGGTTCTCTCCCTTCTCGGCGGAGTTCTGGGCGGAGACGGCGCGCGGGCTCACCGCCGGATTCGGGGGGAAGGCGCTCATCCTCCTGATCCCGTTCGCCGCCGTCGGGGCGATCGGCTTTCTCGCCTTCCTTCGCCGCGACATTTTTTATTCGGCCGTCCTGCTCCTGCCGCTCTTCGTCACCGCCGTCTATCTTCTGGCGCGCGGGTATCACTTCACTCCGCGCTTCTTTCTCTGGGCGGTCCCGGTCGCGTGGATTTTCACGGCCGCCTCGGCGGCGGCCCTCGAGGAGATGCTGGCGAGCCGATCCGCGGCAATCGCCCGCGCCATCCCGATGCTCACCGCCCTCGGCTTTGCGGCGCTCTCCTTCGTTTCGCTGCCCGCCTACTACGCCACGCCCAAGCAGCCCAACCGCACGAGCCTCGAGTGGGTTCTCTCGCGCCGAGCCTCGGACGAACCCGTCGTCGCGGCGCACATGGCCCGCTGGGGAATGCGCTTCTATGGCCCGTCGACCGGTCTGACCTCAGGAGAGTCCTCGTTCGAAGCCGACGACGTCCCAGAGCTCGCGGCCGTGGAGCGCGCGTCGGCGGGAAAGAAGGTGTGGCTCCTGACGACCTTTTCGCGGGGCCTGCGGCTGGGCCGTCCCGACCTCGACCGGTATGTCCACGACCACTACCGCGAGGAGCGGCGGTTCCCCGCGACCGTCGGAGACGCCTCGGTGACGGTCTGGACGCGGGAGATCCC
>DATFWF010000163.1:0-7063 GCA_035259605.1 Thermoanaerobaculia bacterium | reverse complement strand
TAACCTAATCGAAGCGACTTTTGAAGTTAAGATATTATTTATCAGTAATTTAAGATGACTCTGGTCCTGAGGGACTTGCGACGCTTTGCTGTCGCGCGGAGCCTGTTTCCTCCGACCACGCTGGCGGGGGCGGTCCGGAGGATGGGATTCGTCCAGGCGGACCCGATCCGGGCGCCCGCCCGGGCCCAGGACCTGATCCTGCGCCACCGAGTGAAGGGCTACCGCGCCGGCGATCTGGAGCGGCGCTACGTGGAGCTCGGCATCGAAGAGGATTTCTTTCTGGCTTACGGGTTCGTCACTCGCGAGGTCCACGCGCTGATGCATCCGAGGCCGGAAACCGGCGTGCCCGCCGACAGCCCCGCGCCGTGGCCGTCCACGCGGCGGCGGCGGGCCAGGCTCGTTCTCGAGTTCGTCCGTCAGAGGGGAGAGGCCCATCCGCGCGAGGTGGACCGGCAGTTCGCCCACGGCAAGGTCCGCAACTGGTGGGGCGGATCGTCCAACGCCACGACCTTCCTGCTCGACGCGATGCATTACCGCGGGATGCTCCGCGTGGCCCGGCGCGAGGCGGGGATCCGCGTCTATTCGGCGCGGGACCTTTCTTCCAGCGCGGCCGATCCCGTAGAGGCGCGTGCGCGGCTCGACGCGCTGGTGGATGTCGCCGTCGGAATCTACGCGCCGCTGCCGGAGGCCAGCCTTCGGAACGTCATCGGGCGGCTTCGGTTCGCCGTCCCGCAATGGCGCGGCGAGCTGAAAAACGCGATGCGCCGCGCCCGGGAGCGCCTCGCCCACGCGCGGGTCGAGGGCGTGGACTGGTACTGGCCGGCGGGCGAGAGGCCGCGGGCGGAACCTCCGGAAAAAGTCAGGCTGCTCACGCCTTTCGATCCGATGACGCGCGACCGCGACCGCTTCGAGCTTCTCTGGGGCTGGGTCTACCGCTTCGAGGCGTACACCCCGGTCCGCAAGCGCAAGCTCGGCTACTACGCGCTGCCCCTTCTCTGGCGCGACCGGGTGATCGGGTGGGCCAACCTTTCCGTGAAGAACGGCCGGCTCCAATCCGACGCCGGCTTCGTCCACGCGCCGGAAGGCCGGCGGGCCTTTGCCCGGGAGCTCGACGCGGAGCTTGAAAGGATGCGGACGTTTCTGGGGCTTCGGGTCCAGGAGTAGCGCGTAGACTCCGGCCGCTCGAACAAAGGGCGGCTCGAAAGGGAGATCTTCATGGCGGATTCGAAAGTCATCCTCGTCACGGGCGCGACGGGGCATCAGGGCGGGGCGGTCGCGCGGGAGCTGCTGGCGCACGGGCACCGGGTGCGCGCGATGACGCGTAAACCCGAGGGGGACGCGGCGCGGGCGCTGGCAAAGCAGGGCGCGGAGGTGGTCGCCGGGAACCTGGACGACGAAGCGTCGATCGAAAAGGCCCTCTCGGGCGCCTGGGGCGCCTTCGCCGTGCAGAACACCTGGGAGGCGGGAGTCGAAGGGGAGGAGACGCAGGGCAAGCGTTTCGCGAGGGCCGCGAAGGAGGCCGGAGTCCGGCACTTCGTCTACACCTCGGTCGGGTCCGCCGACCGCAAGACCGGGATCCCCCACTTCGACAACAAGTGGAGGATCGAGGAGACCGTGCGCAGCCTCGGCTTTGCCTCTCACGTCATCCTGCGGCCGGTCTTCTTCATGGAGAACTGGCTCTCGCCGTGGTTCAAGCCCGCCATCGACGGCGGCAAGGTCGCAATGGGGATCAAGCCGGACACGGTGCTCCAGCAGATCGCCGTCGCGGACATCGGCAAGTACGGGCTGTGGGCCTTCGAGAATCCCGAGAAGCTGAACCGCCGCGAGATCGACATCGCCGGCGACGCCCTGACGATCCCTCAGACGGCGAAGGCCATCGGCGAGGCCAGGGGAAAGCCGGTCGAGTTCCTCCAGGTCCCGATCGAGGAGATCCGAAAGGTGAGCGCCGATTTCGCCGCGATGCTCGAGTGGTTCGACCGAGTCGGCTACGACATGGACATCGCGGCGCGGACGCGCGAGTCGGGAATTCGGCCGACGACCTTCCGGGAGTGGGCGAGCCGCACCAGCTGGTAGAGCGTCGCCGCCGCGAGGAATCCCGGCGGAACACCCGTTAAGAATCGGCTTAGGCCTCTTCGGCAGCCTGTCGAAGAACTGAGGGATCGTTTCTTCGGGCCGCGGCCTCTAGGGTTCGAGCCAGCCGCGGGAGCGGTGGACGGCCCTGGCCCAACCGCGGTACGCCTCCTCGCGGCGGCCGGGGCTCCACTGCGGCTCGAAGGTCCGGTCCTCGCGCCAGTGGCTTCGCAGCTCCTCGAGCGAGTCGTAGGCGCCGCAGGCGAGGCCGGCGGCCTGGGCGGCGCCCAGGGCCGTCGTCTCGCGGACGGCGGGACGGACGACGGGGATGCCGAGGACGTCGGCCTGAAGCTGCATGAGGAAGTCGTTCTCCGTGGCGCCACCGTCAACCTTGAGAGACTCCGTCGGCCGGCCGCTGTCGGAGGCCATCGCTTCGAGGACCTCGCGGCTCTGGAAGGCGATCGCCTCGAGGGTCGCCCTGACTAAGTGCGCGCGGGTCGCAAAACGGGTCAGGCCCACGATGGTCCCGCGCGCGCTCATGTCCCAGTGCGGTGCGAAGAGGCCGGAGAACGCCGGCACGAAGTAGACGCCGCCCGCGTCCGGGACCGAGCGCGCGAGCGGCTCCGTCTCGGCCGCGGTCGCCACGAGCCCGAGCCCGTCGCGCAGCCACTGCACCGCGGCGCCGGTCACGGCGACGGAGCCCTCGAGGGCGTAGGCGCGCTGCCCGGGCGAAGCGGCCGCCGCCGTCGAGAGCAGGCCGTGGCGGCTCCGCGCGGGAGCGGCGCCGGTGTGCTGCAGCAGGAAGGAGCCGGTGCCGTAGGTGTTCTTCGCCTCTCCCGGGCGAAAGCAGGCCTGCCCGAAGAGGGCCGCCTGCTGGTCCCCGAGATCCGAGGAGATCGGGACGCGCGCTCCGAAAGGCCCATCCGCAAGCGTCCAGCCGTACGGCTCGGCCGCGACGGAAGGCGCGATCCGCGGCAGCGCGCTCTCCGGAACCTCGAAACGCCGGAGGAGCTCCTCGTCCCAGGCCAGGTCGGAGAGAGAGCAGAGGAGCGTGCGGGAGGCGTTGGTCGGGTCGGTGACGTGGGCTCCTCCGCGCGGCCCGCCCGTCAGGTTCCAGATGACCCAGGAGTCCATGGTCCCGATCCGGAGATGGCCCGTCCGCGCGAGTGTCCTCGCCTCGGGCGCGTTCTGGAAGAGCCAACGGATCTTCGTGGCCGAGAAATACGTGCTGATCGGAAGGCCCGTGCACGACCGGATCTCGGGCTCCAGGCCGTCCTCGATCAACCTGCGGCAATCCGCCTCGGTGCGCGTGTCCTGCCAGACGATCGCGGGCGCGAGCGGGGCGCCGGAGCGCGCGTCCCAGAAAACGACCGTCTCGCGCTGGTTGGTGACGCCGAGCGCGAGGATCGGCTTTCGAGGGCCGGCCTCGATCGCTTCGGCCACCACGCGATCCACGTTGTCGCGGATCTCGAGAGCGTCGTGCTCGACCCAGCCGGGATGGCGGAAGCTCTGCTTATGCTCGCGGTAGGCCGAGGCGACGACGCGGCCCGAGAGGTCGAAGAGGTAGCAGCGCGTCCCGGTCGTTCCCTGGTCGATCGCCGCGAGCAGGGACATCCGGTTCTAGAAGCGGGCGAGCTGTCCGGAGCTGACGAACGTGATCCAGAAGTTGATGCCGTCGCTGCAGACGCCCGCCGGATAGGTCGAGGCGCCGGTCGGGACCCAGCCGAGCGGCGTCAAGTCCGCGGCCCTCCACAGCGAGACGCTGTTGCCGTCGGCGTTGGTGACCAGGATTCGCTCGCCGTCGAAAGCGGCGGTGTTGGGAAAGGTCTGGCCGTTGCCCGTCAGCGTGGTCAGGACCGCGCCGTTGGAAGCCCGGACGACGGCCGTGGCAGCGCCACCGTTCAACGGAACCCAGAGGTTGGCGCCGTCGGAGGTGAAGAAAGCGGCCCCGGCGCCGACGGGGATGGTCTGGAGGAGGGTCCCGTCGCCGTTCAACTTCAGCAGGTTTCCGTTAGTGTAGTCAGTAACCCACATCGCCGTGCCGTCGAAGAGGATACCCGTGGGCGCAGCTCCGAGAGTCACGGTCGTCACCGTCCACGGAATCGAGGAGCCCGGCGTCACGATCGAAACGGAAGCGCCCTGGTTGGCGGTCCAGATTCGGCTGCCGTCGAAGGCGATCCCATCGGCGCCGGCTCCCAGGTTCGATGCGACGACCGTCGCGGCGCCGGCGGGGGCGGCAGGATCGATCCGGGAGAGGTAGCCGGGAGCCGCCCGGTAGCCGTCCACGAAGATCTTGCCGATCGCGATCACCGCGTCGTTGGCGAACGGAGCCCCGGTCCACGTCTCGAGCAGGCGGCCGTCGCTTGCGCGGACTCGGTAGACGGAGCTCGTCGTTCGGTCGGGAATCCAGAGGTCCTTACCGTCCCAGCGGACGTTGTTCGGGCTTATCCCCACGGTGGTCAGGCCGAGGTCCACGGCGTTTTTCGGCGTCCAGAAACGCCCCATCGCGGCCCGGCGGGAGACGCGCTGAAGCGACCTGTCCACGGTGCGGGAGAGAAACGCGGCCATCTGGAGCCGGTTCACGGAATCGGATGGAGAGTACGTGGTCGCCGTCGTCCCCGTGGTGATACCCAGGGTGAACGCTTCCACCACGAACGGACAGAGCGCGGCGTCGCTAACGTCCAGGAACGGGCCGCACACTCCGAGAAGTAACGACGCCGCCCCCGGCAACGCCGCCGCGAGAAGACGGAACCTCGCTCGATGCGTCTTCATGGCGCGTCGCGGTCAGAACCGCGCGAGCCCTCCGGGCGGGCTGATCACACCGTGGAGGGTGACCCAGAAATTCAGGCCGTCGCTGCATGCGCCCCGGGGCTGGGACCCGATCGGGAACGACCCCGCAGCGGTCATGTCCGCGGCCTTCCACAGGGAAACGCTGCCGCCGCTGAAGTTCGTGACGAGGACACGCTGGCCGTCGAACGCGGCGGAAAACGGAGAGTTCAATCCGTTGCCCGTCAGGGTGGCGAGGAGCGCGGCGCTGGAAGCGCGCACGACGGCGAGCCCGTCGCCGCCGAGCGGCACCCAGAGATTCGTTCCGTCGAACGCCGGGCTTCCGCCGCCCGAGGAGAATGTCAGGGTCTGGAGAATCGCGCCGCTCGAATCGAGCTTGTGAAGCTTTCCGATGTCCTCGGTGACCCAGGTATTCGCTCCGTCGTAGAGCACCCCCCGGGGCGAGGAGAACCCGGTGGTGACCGTCGTGACGGTCCAGGGCGGCGACGAAGCCGGAGTCACGATCGAAACCGAGCCCGTGTTGCTCACCGTCCAGTATCGCGAGCCGTCGAAAGCGATGCCGTACGTGAGGACCCCGAGGGCGGTCGAGACGGTGGTGACGGATCCGGCCGCCTCTCGGGGATCGATCTGATAAAGGGCGCCGCCCGACCCCGTGAGCACCACGCGGCCCCTGGCTAGAGAGACGTCCCACGGGAAGATCGCCCCGGTCCAGGTTTCCAGGATCTTCCCGTCGCTTGCCCGCACCCGGGAGACCGTGTGGTTTCCGGAGTTCGCCGTCCAGACGTCGGCTCCGTCCGACTGAACGCCGATCGGATTTGCGCCGGCGAGCGTCGTCACTCCCGCCGCGTTGTTCGGCGTCCAGAACTGTCCCGAGATCACGCGGGGGCTCGCTCGCTTCAAGACGCCATCCACCGTCCGGGAGAGGAAGGTCGCCATCTGGAGCCGGGTGACGTTGTCTCCCGGCGAGAAAGTCGTGGGCGTGGTGCCGGTCGTAATCCCTAGGGTGAAGATCTCGAGGACGGCGGGGCAGAAAGCGTCGTTGGCGGTGTCGGTGAAGGGACCGCAGGTCGCGAGAGTACTGGCCGCGCCGCCAAGAGCCAGGGAAGCTGTGGCGAGAACCGCAATGGCCGGGAGACGCATGCGACCTCCTTCCGTTGAAGCGTGTGTACGCCCCGGCGCGCCCGCCGGCAAGTCGGATTTCGATCAGGGTTCGATCAGGCTGGCTCTCCCTACATGCCCGGGTCGTCGGCGGAGGGTCCGTAGATCGAGGGGACCTTGGCGCCCATCGGGCGCAGGTAGGTCGAGAGCTGGCCGCGGTGGTGGATCGCGTCGAAGAGGAACCCCCACAGCATCTCGCCGAGGTTCGCCTCCCAGGCGACGTTTCCGTCCACCAGGAAGCGCGCCTTCTTGCCCCAGGCCGCGTCGTCGATCCTGGCCAGCCGTTTCTCGAGCTCGCCCGCGTTGCGTTCGTAGATGGCGATGGAGTCCTTGACGGAGGGCTCCGGCGGCATGACGAAATTCAGCTCGCCGTGATCGATGATCTTGCAGGCGTCGCCCAGCTCGCTCGCCAGGAGCCAGACCAGGCCGCTCGCGGAGGCGGACTTCTCGTGCGGGCGGTACGACGCCTTGTCGGCGGGCACCGCCTGAAGGACGCGCAGGAACTTCGGTTTCTCGGCCTTGAAGCATTCGACGTAGTGCTCGCGAGTGTTCATCCCCGTTTCTCCTTTTTCGATAGCTGCTTATATCCCGGGCCGCGCAGGGCCTGGCCCGGTTTTTTTCCAGTCAGCTTGCCGTCGTCGATGACGAAGACGCCGTTGACGGCGACGTAGCGGAAGCCGTCGCTGTAGCGGTTGGGCGTCTCGAAGGTCGCGTTGGCTCGGACAGTCTGAGGGTCGAAGAGCACCAGGTCGGCGGCGAAGCCCGGCTTGACGACGCCGCGGCCCTGGAGCCCGGCCGCCTCGGCCGCGAAGGAGGTCATCTTCCGGATCGCCTCCTCCAGGCGCAGGACCTTCTCCTCGCGCACGTAGTAGCCGAGGATCCGCGCCCCCGAGCCCCAACCGCGCGGGTGCGACGTCTCGTGCGAGAGCGGCCCGTCGCTAGCCTTGGCCTGAGAGTCCGTGCAGAAAGAGACCAGCGGATGCGCCAGCGCGGCCCGCACGTCCTTCTCGTCCATGATCGAGATGATGCAGGCGGCGTTGGCCCGGTC
>DATFWF010000162.1:0-5593 GCA_035259605.1 Thermoanaerobaculia bacterium | reverse complement strand
ATTCCGCGGTCATAGTCTTAGCGCGGCGCATGGAACCGGTGGGAGTGACAAGTGTGGCGGGATTCCGATGGATTCGCTGATCACCGCGGCGGCGCGGGCCCTTGCCGCCGGCGATCCCCTCGGCGCCCTGAACCGGGTCGCCCTGCGCGAGGACGCGCCCGCTCTCGCTCTTCGGGGCATCGCGATGGCGCAGCTCGGCGACCTCGTTCGAGCGAAGGCGCTGCTTCGGCGAGCGGCGCGCGCATTCGGCCCGCCGGAGGCGGTGGCTCGCGCCAGGTGCGCCGTCGCCGAGGCCGAGATCGCGCTGGCGTCACGCGATCTGGGCTGGCCGGCGAAAGCGCTCGACGCCGCGCGGGCGACTCTCGAGGAGCGCGGCGACCGCGCCAACGCCGCGTATGCGCGGTATCTCCAGGTCCGGCGGCTGCTGCTGATCGGCCGCCTCGACCGGGCCGAGCAGGCTCTCGCGGATCTCGACCCGTCGAGCTTCCCTCCGGCGCCGAGGGCCGCCCACGAGCTGGTGCTCGCCGGGATCGCGATCCGGCGGCTCCGGACGAAGGAGGCTCGCGCCGCGCTCGCCCGGGCCGACCGCGCCGCCGGCCTCGCGAGGATTCCCGCGCTCGCGGCCGAGGTCGAAAGCGCAGCCGCCGCCCTGGAGACGCCCGCCGCGCGCCGGATCGCCGGCGGCCAAGAGCGGCTCCTGCGGCTCGACGAGGTCGAGGCGTTGCTGGAGTCGAAAGCGCTCGTCGTGGACGCCTGCCGTCATGTCGTGCGCGCCGCGCGCGCGGCGGTTTCGCTCGCCAGGCGCCCGGTGCTGTTCGCGCTCGCCCGGGCGCTCGCCGAGGCGTGGCCTGGGGACGTGACGCGGGACGTTCTGCTTGCCCGGGCGTTCGGAGCGATGTTCGCCGATGAATCGCATCGCGCTCGGCTGCGAGTCGAGGTCGGGCGGCTCCGCAAGGCGATTCGGGGCCTCGCCGCTGTCCGGGCGACGAAGCGAGGGTTCGCGCTGGCTCCGCGCGGCGGGCGCGAGGTCCTCGTGCTGGCGCCGCCCGTGGAAGGGGAGCACGCGGCGGTGCTGGCCTCGCTCGCCGACGGCGAGTCGTGGTCGAGCTCGGCTCTGGCGCTCGCGCTCGGAACGAGCCAGCGCACCGTGCAGCGGGCGCTCGACTCCCTGGCGGCGGCGGGAAAGGTGCGGTCGTTTGGCCGCGGCCGGGCTCGCCGCTGGATGACCCCGCCCGTGCCGGGATTCACGACAACGTTGTTGCTCCCCGCGCCGCTGCCGGGCGACTAACATGGACGCATGAGGAGATCCGCGGCCGAGATCGTCCGGGAGTATGGTCCCTTTCCGGGCGTGGACCATGTGCATGGCGTCACCTACGACGGACGGCACGTCTGGCTTGCCGCGGGAGACTCGCTCAGGGCCCTCGATCCCGCGACCGGAAAAACGCCCCGTTCGATCCGGGTCGCCGCGCATGCCGGGACGGCTTTCGACGGGAAGCACCTGTATCAGCTCGCCGAGGATCGCATCCAGAAGATCGACCCGAAGACCGGCCGCGTGCTCGCCACGATCCCGGCGCCCGGCGGCGGCGCTGCTTCGGGAATGGCGTGGGCGGAAGGGACGCTCTGGGTAGGGCAGTATCGCGAGCGGAAGATCCACCAGGTGGATCCCGAGACCGGGGCGATCCTTCGCACGATCGTGTCCAACCGCTTCGTCACCGGCGTCACCTGGGTAGACGGGGAGCTCTGGCACGGCACCCGCGAAGGCGGCGAGAGCGAATTGAGGCGAGTCGATCCTCGAACGGGAGAGGTCCTGGAAAGCCTCGAGATGCCGCCCGGGGCGGAGGTCTCGGGCCTCGAGTCCGATGGCGCCGATCGGTTCTTCTGCGGAGGGGGAAGGAGCGGGAAGGTGAGAGCCGTCCGCCGCCCCAAACGAAACTCCCGCACGTAGGAGCTCGTCGGGACGGGTCGGGGACCGCTTGACAGGGAGCCGTCCCCGCTGTATATAACCGATTAGTTATGGACAGGGCGGACCGGAGATGACCCCGGATCGGCTCGACGCGACTTTCGCGGCGCTCGCGGACCCGACCCGCCGGGCGATCCTCTCCCGGCTCGCGTCGGGGGAGGCGTCCGTGATGGAGCTCGCCGAGCCCTTCGCGATGAGCCAGCCCGCGATCTCCAAGCACCTCAAGGTGCTCGAGCGCGCCGGCCTGATCTCCAGCGCCCGCGAAGCGCAGCGGCGGCCGCGGAAGCTGGAGGCGGCTCCTCTCGCGGAGGCCACCAAATGGCTGGAGCGGTATCGGCGGTTCTGGGAGGCACGGTTCCAGCGCCTCGACGCCCTTCTCGAGGAGCTGCAAGTCCGGAAGACGAAGAGTGGACGCGACAAGCGGCAAAGGAGAGAGCGATGACGAACGCGGGAGCCTTGATGGTCACGACGCCGACGGACCGGGAAATCGAGATGACGCGCCTGTTCAACGCGCCGAGGAGCCTCGTCTTCGATACGTTCACCAGGCCGGAGCTCGTCAGGCGATGGCTGCTCGGGCCGGACGGCTGGTCCATGCCGGTCTGCGAGATCGACCTGAGGGTGGGCGGGAAGTACCGCTATGTCTGGCGCAACGACAGCAACGGCAGCGAGATGGCGGCCGGAGGCGTCTTCCGCGAGATCGTCGCGCCGGAGCGGCTCGTGCACAGCGAGCAGTTCGACGATCCCTGGTACCCCGGCGAGGCGCTCGTCACGACCCTCTTCGTCGAGCAGGGGGGCCGCACGACGGTGAAACAGACGATGCTGCTCGAATCCCGCGAGGCGCGCGACGGCGTCCTGAAGTCCGGGATGGAGACCGGCGTCGAGCGAAGCTACCAGAGGCTCGAAGAGCAACTGGCGTCCATGGCGGGGCGTTCCTGAAATCCCGTCAGCCCGGTCCGCGATTCCCGCCGAGGGTTTTCGGATATCCCAGCGACAGCGCCTGCTCGGTCACGCCGGCGATGAACGGACCCTTCGCCTCCGCATAGGCCTGCTGTGAGGCGAAGGGCCCGGCCTCATGGTCCAGGGCAAGGCGCCGCTTGAGGCTCTCGTATTCCCGGGCCACGTCCGGGTGATCGCGGAGGAAATCCCGGAACGCCAGCGTCCTGCGCTCGTTGTCCCCGCCGGCCATCACGAGGTGAAGGTGGTGAGTGTGGGGCCAGGCCTTCGGCTTGTGAAAGTAGGGACAGACGTCGTCGTCCTCGTGAGGAACGTGCACGTAGCCGAGAGCAAGAAGGGGTGCGGCATAACGGCCAAGCGGACGCAACGCCGCGACCGACACCTGGATGTCGATGACGGGCTTCGCCGACAGGCCAGCGACGGAGGTGGACCCGTGATGCTCGATCCGCAGCGCGAGCGGGCCCAGGGCCGCGGCAATCCGGTCGCGCTCCCGGGCGAATTCCAACGGCCAGCGGTCGTCATAGGGAACGATCTCCAGCGCAGGCATGACTCAGAATCTTCGCTCGAATTCATGCCGCTGTCGCCGTGCGAAGAGCTTAACGAATCATCCTTTTCGATTGCATGACGGCAGCCCTTTGGTGTCGTTGTCGGGTAAGGGGCGCGGAAGGTATTTTGGTGCGGCGTTCCTCGCGCCGGGCGGGCACGCGGCGCGCCCCAGTGGACCAGAAGGAGGGAATCTGAAGCGATCGAAGTTGAAGCGGGGCATCGCGCCGTGACCTGGCCGTCCCGCGGCCGCGTCCGGAGCGTCGCCGCCGTGACGGTCGCGTGCCTTGGCGCTCTCGCCGGCGCCGGGCCGGGAAGCTCCGCGCCCGCGGAGATGGTCCGGGTTCCGGGCGGGGAATTCTGGCAAGGGTCCAACGAGTTTTCCGACGCCCAGCCGTGGCACCGGGTTTACGTGGACGCCTTCTGGATCGACAAGACCGCGGTGACCAACGAGCAGTACGAGCGGTTCGTCAAGGCGACGCGGTACGTCACGATGGCCGAGCGGACGCCGACGAAGGAGCAGTTTCCGACGGCGCCGCCGGAGAACCTGGTGGCCGGATCGGTCGTGTTCCATCCGCCCGACCACGCGGTCCCTCTCAACGACCATTTTCAGTGGTGGACGTACATCAAGGGCGCGAGCTGGCGGCATCCCACCGGCCCGGGAAGCGACCTGAGGGGGAAGGCGAAGCATCCGGTCGTTCAAGTCGCCTATGAGGACGCGGTCGCGTTCTGCAAGTGGGAGGGGAAACGGCTCCCGACGGAGGCGGAGTTCGAGTTCGCGGCTCGCGGCGGCCTCGACCGGAAGGCCTACGCGTGGGGCGACGAGTTCCAGCCCGCCGGAAAGTTCATGGCGAACACATTCCAGGGGCACTTTCCGGAGAAGAACACGAGCGAGGATGGGTTCACCGCGACCGCACCCGTCGCGTCCTTCCCGGCCAACGGCTATGGCCTCTTCGACATGGCGGGAAACGTGTGGGAGTGGACTTCCGACTGGTATCGCCCGGACTACTACCGCACGCTCTCGGAGAAGGGCGGCATCGTTAGGAATCCCCAGGGCCCGCCCGACAGCGTGGATCCTTCCGAGCCCGGCACGAAGAAGAAAGTCCAGAAGGGCGGCTCCTTCCTCTGCACGGACCAGTACTGCAAGCGCTACATGCCCGGCGGCCGAGGCAAGGGCGAGCCCGACACCGGAACGGACCATCTCGGCTTCCGCTGCGTCAAGGCGGCGTCCACCCGATAGACTGATCGCAGGAACTCCGCCGTGAAGGCGATCCTCTATCGGGAGTACGGCCCGCCGGACGTTCTCCGGCTCGAGGAGGTCGAGCCGCCCAGGCCGGCCGACGACGAGGTCCTGCTGCGCGTCCGGGCGGCGTCCGTCAATCCGATGGACTGGCACTTCATGCGAGGAACGCCGTACTTCATCCGATTGATGCTCGGAGTTGGACGCCCGAAGAAACCGCGGCTCGGCGCGGATGTCGCCGGGATCGTCGAGTCGGTCGGGTCGAAGGTTACTCAGTTCAAGCGCGGCGACGAGGTTTTCGGAACCACCCGGGGAGCGTTCGCCGATTTCGCGAGCGGTCCGGAGACGACGCTGCTCCCGAAGCCAGGCAACGTCACGTTCGAGCAGGCGGCCGCGGCGACGGTCGCGGGAGGTACGGCGCTCCAGGCTCTGAGAAAGGGAGAAGTCGGGCCGGGCCGGAAGGTCCTCGTCAACGGCGCCGCGGGAGGAGTCGGAACCTTCGCGGTGCAGATCGCCCGGTCGTTTGGTGCCGAGGTGACCGGTGTCTGCAGCACACGAAATGTCGAGATGGTCCATTCGATCGGCGCGGACCGAGTCATCGACTACACCCGCGAGGACTTCACGAAGAGCGGCGAACGGTTCGACGTCTTCATCGACAACGTGGGGAACCACTCTCTGTCGGAGTGCCGTCGAATCCTGAATCCCGGGGGCCGATACTTTCAGATCGGCGGATCGCCGGGTGACTGGTCCGGCGGGCTGGGCCGGGTCTTCGCGGCGCCGCTCATCTCCTTGTCGGGCAACCGGAAGCTCAGCGCATTCCTGGCGAAACCGAACAAGGCTCACTGGGCCGGCCTGGCCGATCTCCTGGAATCCGGACAGGTGAAGTCCGTCATCGA
>DATFWF010000161.1:0-13098 GCA_035259605.1 Thermoanaerobaculia bacterium | reverse complement strand
GAGGAGATGTTGCGCCGCATGGCGATCGAGCGGGCGCTCGACGACGGGGCCACGGTGGTGGACCCGAACACGACCCGGATCGGCCCGCACGTCGTCGTCGAGCCGGACGCCGTCATCCATCCCTTCGTCTGCCTCGAGGGGAAAACCGTGCTCGCCGAGGGGAGCGAGGTCCTGCCCTTCACCCGCGTCGCGGACACCGCGGTCGGGCCGCGCGCCGTGGTCGGGCCGCACAGCGACGTCGAGGGGGCGCGGATCGGCGCTCGCGCCCGGGTCGGCCCGTTCGCGCGCGTCCGGCCGGGCACGATCCTGGAAGAGGACGTGCGCGTGGGCAATTTCGTCGAGACGAAGAAGGTCGTGCTCCGGCGCGGGGCCAAGGCGTCCCACCTGACGTACCTCGGGGACGCCGACATCGGCGAGGAGACCAACGTCGGAGCGGGCGTCATCACCTGCAACTACGACGGGGTCAAGAAGAACCGGACGACGATCGGCAAGGGCGCCTTCATCGGCAGCGGAAGCCAGCTCGTCGCTCCCCTGACGGTGGGCGACGGAGCCTGGGTCGGCGCCGGCTCGACGATCACCGAGGACGTCGCGCCGGGCTCACTCGCGCTGACGCGCGCCCCGCAGACGACCTCGGAGGGCTGGGTCGAGCGGCGGCGAAAGCGATAATCGAATCATGTGCGGAATCGTCGGGTACGTCGGGCCGCGCGAAGCGGCGCCGCTCCTGGTCGACGGGCTGAAGCGGCTCGAGTACCGCGGCTACGACTCGGCGGGCATCGCGACGCTCTCCAACGGAAGCTTCGCGATCCTGCGCAGCCCCGGGAAGCTCTCCAACCTGATCGCGCTTCTCGAGGGGAGCGCGCCGACCGGCTCGACGGGGATCGGGCACACCCGCTGGGCCACCCACGGGCGGCCGACCGAGGTCAACGCGCACCCCCAGACCGACTGCACCGGGAAGGTCGTCGTCGTCCACAACGGGATCTTCGAGAACTTCGCCGAGCGGAGGGCGTCGCTGGCGGCCGCGGGCCACCGCTTCAAGAGCGAGACCGACACGGAAGTCTTCGCCCACGAGGTCGAGGCGGTCCTGAGCGAAGCGAAGGATCTCGAGGCGAACGATCTTTTCGGGGCCGTGCGGCTGGCCGCGTCGAAGCTCTCGGGCGCCTACGCGGTCCTGGTCGCGTCCGCCCGCGAGCCCGGCGTTCTCGTCGCGACGCGGATGGGACCGCCGATCGTTCTGGGGATCGGCCAGGGCGAGAACTACGTCGCGTCGGACCCGGTCGCGCTGGCGCCGTGGACGAAGGACGTCGTGTTTCTGGAGGACGGCGACACCGCGCGCCTCGACCCGGCCGGGATCCGCATCTGCGACAGCGACGGCCGGCCGCAGGAGCGGCCCGCGCACCGGATCCTGTGGGACGCGGTCGCCGCGGAGAAGGGGGGCTACCGCCATTTCATGTTGAAGGAGATCCACGAGCAGCCGATCGCGCTCGCGGAGACGGTGGGCCCCAAGGTCTCGCTCGCGTCCGGCGAGCTGACGCTCGAGTCGCCGCTGCTGGAGCCGGACCGTCTGGCGGGGATCGAGCGGGTCCTGCTGCTTGCCTGCGGCACGTCGTGGCACGCGGCGCTGATCGGGAAGTTCCTGATCGAGGGGATGGCGCGCCTTCCCGTCGAGGTGGACTACGGCAGCGAGTTCCGGTACCGGCGCCCGGTCGTGACCGGGAGGACGCTGACCGTCGGCATCTCGCAGTCGGGCGAGACCGCCGACACCGTGGCGGCGCTGGCGGAGGCGCGGCGGGCGGGATCGCCGATCCTCGCGGTCGTCAACGTCCCCGGGAGCCAGATCACGCGAATGGCCGACGGCGTCCTCGCGACGCACGCCGGGCCCGAGATCGGGGTCGCCTCGACGAAGGCCTTCACCACGCAGCTCGCGGTCCTCTTCCTGCTCGCCGCGAAGCTCCGGGAATCGAGAGGGCTCGGCTCCGGGCTGACCGCCGAGGAGCGCGGAGCGCTGGCGCGGCTTCCGAAGCTCGCCGGGAAGACGCTCGGGCTGGAGCCGCGGATCGAGGAGCTCGCCCGCCGGTATCACGGCGCCCGCGACTTCCTCTACCTCGGTCGGGGCCTCCATTACCCGGTCGCGCTGGAGGGCGCCCTCAAGCTCAAGGAGATCTCCTACATCCACGCCGAGGGCTACCCGGCGGGCGAGATGAAGCACGGGCCGATCGCGCTCGTGGACGAGCACATGCCGGTCATCGTGCTCGCCCCAGATGACGGCTGGCGCGACAAGACGCTCTCCAACCTTCGCGAGGTCAAGTCGCGCGACGGCATCGCGATCGTCGTCACCACGGGCGAGGACGCCGAGATCTCCGAGGCGGCGGATGAGGTCCTCGTCCTTCCCGAGACGATCCCGGAGCTCCAGCCGGTCCTCTCGACGATCCCGCTGCAGCTCTTCGCCTACCACATCGCCGTGAGGAGAGGCTGCGACGTCGATCAGCCGAGGAACCTGGCGAAGTCTGTGACTGTCGAATGAACCGAGTCGACAGTCCACAGTCAACAGTCAACAGTCAAGCTCCGCGAAGCCCTCGCTGTCGACGGTCGACTGTCGACTGTTGACTTCTCCGAGAATGGAAACTCCGTCTTCAACGGGACTCAATCCCGAACAGAAAGAGGCGGTCCTTCACGAGAAGGGGCCTCTGCTCGTCCTGGCCGGCGCCGGGTCGGGGAAGACCCGCGTCATCACCCACCGGCTGGCGCGGTTGATCGAGAAGGGGACGGACCCGCGGGCGATCCTCGCGGTCACGTTCACCAACAAGGCGGCGGGGGAGATGCGCGAGCGGGCGCAGAAGCTTCTCGGCGGCGGCCCGCTCCCGTCCTTCATCGGGACCTTCCACGCGTGGTCGCTGAGACTGCTCCGGCGGTACGCCGCGGCCGCGAAGGTCCCGCCGCGGTTCTCGATCGCCGATTCGGCCGACCAGCTCGCGCTGGTCAAGGAGGCGATGGCCGAGCTCCAGATCTCCGACCAGGTCCTGCCCCCCGGCGCGGTCCGCGCGCGGATCTCGCAGGCCAAGAACGCGCTGGTGACCGCCGAGCGATTCGAGGAGACCCAGACGGACTTCGCCGGGGAGCGGATCGCGAAGGTCTACCGCCTTTACGAGAAGAAGCTCGCATCCTCGGGAGCCCTGGACTTCGACGACCTGATCGGCCGGTCCGTGCGCCTGCTGCGCGAGCGGCCCGACATCCTGGCCTCGGAGCGCCGGCGGATCCGCCACCTCCTGATCGACGAGTACCAGGACACCAACGCCGCGCAGGACGCCCTGGTCAAGCTTCTCGGGGAAGGCGCCGAGTCGCTGTGCGCGGTCGGCGACGAGGACCAGGCCATCTACCGCTGGCGGGGCGCCGAGGTCGAGCACATCCTCCGCTTCGACCAGGATTTTCCGGGGGCGAAGGTCATCCCGCTCGAGACGAACTACCGCTCAACGAACGGGATCCTCCGCGCCGCCTCGGGCGTCGTCGCGTACAACCGGCGGCGCCGCGAGAAGCGGCTTCGCGGCGTCCGCGGCGATGGGTCGCGCGTGAGGCTGGCGCGGTTCGAGGAAGACCGGCAGGAGACGGAGTCGATCGTTCGCGCGATCGCCGGAGCCGGGCGGCGGCCTGGCGACGTCGCGATCCTCTACCGCACCAACGCACAGTCGCGGCCCTTCGAGGAAGAGCTGCTGCGGCAGCGGATTCCCTACATCGTCGTCGGCGGAATGAAGTTCTACGAGCGGGCCGAGGTCAAGGACGCGATCGCGTACCTGCGCCTCGCGGTGCGGCCCGAGGACGACCTGGCGTTTCGCCGCGTCGTCAACGTCCCGGCCCGCGGCATCGGCGCGGCCACGCTCGACCGGATCGCCGCCACGGCCCGCGAGACGGGCCTTTCCTGGTGGGAAGTCTCGGCCAATCCCCCGTCGGGCCTCGGCGACCGCGCGCGCGTCGCTCTGTCGCGCTTTCGCGCGCTCGTCGAGGACCTGCGCGAGAAGGCCAGGACGTATTCGCCGGCGTCGCTCATCGAGTACCTCTTCGAGGCGACCGGGTACGCCGCGCTCTACGAGACCTCCGAGGACCGCGAGGACGTCGCGCGCCGGGAGAATCTCCAGGAGCTCGTCAGCTCGGCTCGGGAGTTCGAGCGGCGCAATGCCGAGGGCGCCACGATCGCCGAGTACCTCGACACGGTCTCGCTGGCGACCGACGCCGACGTGATCGCTTCGGGAGAAGGGGCGGTGACGCTCTCGACCCTGCACGCCGCCAAGGGACTGGAGTTTCCCGTCGTGTTCCTGGTCGGCCTGGAAGAGGGCTACCTGCCGCACGGCGAGTCGCGCGAGGACGTGGAGGAGCTGGAAGAAGAGCGGCGGCTCCTCTACGTCGGGATGACGCGCGCCGAGGACGAGCTGACGCTGACTCTCGCCGGCCGCCGCCTCGTTTACGGCAAGGTTCAGTACCGCAACCCTTCGCGCTTCCTCGACGAGATCCCGTCGGACTCCCTCGAGGAGCTCTCGCCGCCGCGCGCCGTCCGCCCGACGATCTTCGAGCCGGAGCCGGAGGAAGCGCCGTCTCAGCCGCTCCGCCGGGGCCGCCGGGTCCGCCACCCGCGGTACGGCTACGGGGTCATCCTCGCCCAGGAAGGCTCCGGCGACGACACGCGCCTGACGGTCTATTTCGACCGCGCCGGAAAGAAGAAGTTCGTCGCCCGCTACGCCGACCTGACCCCGGCGTAGGAAGCCTTCGAACTATCGGCTTCTCAGGGCCAGGGCGATCATTCTTCCCGCGGCGGCGCCGTCGCGGCGGTAGCTGGCGTAGCCGTCGCCTCCGCACATCGTGCAGGAGGAGTGCGAGGCGATCGCGGACGGGGGAACGCCCGCGGACTCGAGCTGCGCGCGGTTGACCGCGGCGATGTCGAGGTGGAAGCGGCCCCCGCAGGAATGCCTGGCGAATTCCCCGGCGAACTGCGCGGCGACCTCGCCGCCCACTTCGTAGCAGCACGCGCCGATCGACGGTCCGAGGAAGGCGCGCAGCCGCGCCGGCTCCTCGCCGAGGCGTCCCAGGGCGTCGACTCCCGCCGCCGCGGCGTTCTTCGCGGACCCGCGCCAGCCGGCGTGGACGACGGCGATCGCTCGGTCGCCGGCGAGCACCATCGGAACGCAGTCGGCGGTCTGCACGACGAGCGCCACTCCGGGAAGCGCGGTCGCGAGGATGTCGCATTCGCCGGCGTCGCGGACCGATCCCCTCGTCGGCGCCTCGGCGATCTCCACGGCGGTTCTTCCATGGACCTGCGTGGCGCGGACGATCGGCACGTCGGGAAGCGACAGGCTCTCGGCGAATCGCCGCGCGAGGTATTCCGTGGGGGAGGCCGTGCCCGGCGGTGCGACGCCGCGGCTTGAAAACGCCACGAGGAGGCCGGGCGGAGCGCCGCTCGGGCGCCAGGGGATCTGCGGCACGGCCGCCATTATGGAGTAGAATTTCGCAGTGTCTTCGGTCGAAACGATTGACAGGACGCGGGTTTTCCCCGTCATCGGGCTGGAGGTCCATGCCCAGCTCCAGACCCGCTCCAAGCTCTTCTGCTCCTGCCCCGTTACCGTCGGCGCCCCCGCCAATTCCGCGACGTGCCCGGTCTGCCTCGGGTTTCCCGGGACGCTTCCGGTCACCAACCGCCACGCGGTCACGCTCGCGCTGAAGCTCGCCGCTGCGGTCGGCGGCGAGGTCAACGACGACTCCCGCTTCGCGCGGAAGAACTACTTCTACCCGGACCTTCCCAAGGGCTACCAGATCAGCCAGTTCGACCGCCCGATCTCGACCGGCGGCTCGATCGAGATCCAGACCTCCGAGGGGACGAAAGCGATCCGGCTCGTCCGGATCCATCTCGAGGAGGACGCCGGCAAGCTCCTCCACGACACGCCCTATGACGACGTGCCCGACAGCGTCTCGCTCGTGGACTGGAACCGATGCGGCGTGGCGCTCCTGGAGATCGTCAGCGAGCCGGACCTCCGCACTCCCGAGGAAGCGGCCGCCTACTTGACGGAGCTGCGGCGGCTCCTTCGCTACACGGGCGTCTCCGACGGCGACATGGAGAAAGGAAACCTGCGCTGCGACGCCAACGTCTCGATCCGCCTCTCCCAGGACGCTCCTCTCGGAACGCGGGTGGAGATCAAGAACCTGAACTCCATCCGCTTCGTCGCCAAGGCGATCGAGTACGAGATCGAGCGCCAGGCGGCGGCCCTCTCGCGCGGCGAGAAGATCGTTCTCGAGACGCGCCTCTGGGACGCCGCGGCGGGGAAGACCCTTCCGATGCGCGGGAAGGAGGAAGCCCACGACTACCGGTACTTCCCCGAGCCGGACCTGGGCGCCCTGATCGTGGACGAGGCGTGGGCCGCGCGGGCCGCCTCCGAGCTTCCCGAGCTGCCGCGGGCGCGCCAGAAACGCGTCCTCGCGCAGTACGGCCTTCCTCCCGCAGACGCGGAGATCCTGACGGGCTCCCGGGAGCTGGCGGACTACTTCGAGAAAGCCGCCGCGCTGGCTCCTCCACGGGTCGCCGCGAACTGGGTCACGGGCGAGGTCCTGCGGTGGATGAAAGAGAGGAAGATCTCTCCCGAGGACGCGCTGTCCTTCCCGATCTCGCCGGAGCGCCTGGCCGGACTCCTCGCGATGCTCGAGTCGAAGGAGATCTCGGCCGCGACGGCCAAGGAGGTCTTCGCCGCGATGCTCGACTCGCGCAAGGAGGCGCGGGCCATCGTCCAGGAGAAGGGGCTCGGAAAGATGAGCGACTCGGGCGAGCTCGACGCCCTGGCCGCCGCGATCGTCGCCGAGAGCCCCTCGCAGGCCGCTCTCTACCGCTCCGGCAAGACCCAGACCTTCGGATGGTTCGTCGGCCAGGTCATGAAGAAGACCGGCGGGCGGGCCGATCCCGCGAGCGTGCGGGAGGCGCTGACGCGCGCGCTTTCCGGCGGCGGAGCGTGATCGACCTCTACCACGTCTCGAAGGAGTACGGGCGCTTCCGCCACGCCCTGACGGACGTCACCTGCAAGATCGAGCGCGGAGAGTTCGTCTTTCTGACGGGCCCCTCCGGCGCCGGCAAGACGACGCTGCTCAAGCTCCTCTTCCGGGAGGAAGCGCCCAGCTCCGGGCAGATCGTCGTCAACGGCCGGAACATCTGGGTGCTGCCGGGCTCGCAGGTTCCCTATTTTCGCCGAACGATCGGCGTCGTCTTCCAGGACTTCCGGCTGATCGGAAGAAAGACCGTCTTCGAGAACATCGCGTTCGTGCAGAGCGTGCTGGGGCTTCCCCGGGCCGAGCAGCGCCGCCGCGCCTACCAGGTCCTGAAGCGCGTGGGCCTCCACCACCAGATGAACGCCTACCCCCAGGATCTCTCGGGAGGCGAGCAGCAGCGCGTCGCGATCGCCCGGGCCATCGTGAACGAGCCGGCGGTCCTCCTCGCCGACGAGCCGACCGGGAACCTCGACCCGGTCCTCTCCGAGGAGATCATGCGCCTCTTCGGCGACATCCACGTGCGGGGAACCACCGTCGTCGTCGCGACCCACGACCTGGAGATGATCCGGCGGATGGGCAAGCGCGTGCTGACGCTCGAGCGCGGACGCCTGCGCGAGGGAGCGCCGCCGGCGCCGCTGATCAAGGAAGCCCCGTTCCTCCCCCGAGGATAGCTCCGCCTCCTCGATGGCCATCAACGCGCGATACCTCTTCGGCGAGGCGTGGTCCATCGCCCGGAGCGGCTCGCGCCAGACCGTGATGGCGATCGCCCTGATCGCGCTGGGGCTGTATGTCCCGGGGCTCCTGGTCCTTCTATCGGGCAATCTCGGGCGTCTCGCGACGATGGGAGGGCCCGCCCCCTCGGCGGTCGCGACGCTGGAGGCCCCGGCCGACGCGAAGGAGATCGCGGACAAGATCGCCGCGGACCCGCGCGTGCAGAACGTCCGCATCGTGACGGGCGCCGAAGCGCTGGACCGATTCCGCAAGTCCTATCCCGACCTGGGGGCCGCCCTGGCGGAGCTGAAGGAGGCGCCGTTCCCGACGACGGTGGAGATCGTGGTCAGGCCGGCGTCCGTCTCCGAATCGGCGAAGGTCGCCGAGGCCGCTCGCAGGATCCCGGGGGTCGAGTCGGCGGAATCCGAGGAAGGCTTCGACCGGCGCTTCCAGGAAGCGATCCGGATGCTCCGGGGAGCCGGGTTTTTTCTCGGAGGGCTCCTGACGGTGGCCGCGGTGCTCTCCGTCGCCTCGGCGATCCGCCTCGCCCTCGACCTGCACCGCGACGAGATCGAGATCATGCGGCTGATGGGCGCGACCGAGGGCGCCGTCCGCGCTCCCTTCTGGCTCTACGGCGCGTTCGAGGGCCTGGCCGGCGGCGCCCTGGCCCTCGGCCTCCTCTTCGCCACCTATACCCTCGTCACCCGCTATCTCCTCCTCCACCCGCACCCGGTCCTCACGATCTTCTGGACGCGGTTCCTGGATTGGAGAATTGCCGCGGCGATTCCCGCGGCTGGAATGGCGGCCGGGTTTCTGGGCAGCGTTTTGTCGCTCGGGAGAAAAGCGAAGGTCTGACTCCTAAGCGGAGCGGGGAGGCGGGTCGGGGTCTCCTAAGAGCCGGGCGAAGCCCTCCCAGCCCTTGATGTGCTCGCAGACGACCTTGATGGCGGAGGTCAGGGGGACGGCGAGGACGGCGCCGGGGACTCCCCAGAGGAGTCCCCAGGAGATGAATGCGATCATGACCGTCAGCGGGAAAAGGCGCACCTTTCCTCCCACGATGAAGGGCGTCAGCACGTTGCCCTCGAGGAACTGAAGCACCGAGTACACGAGCAGCACGAGGAGCGCCTTCCTTCCGTCGTACTGGAAGTACGCGACCGCCACCGCCGGCACCGTCGAGAGGATCACGCCGACGTACGGCAGCATGATCGCCAGCCCCGCGATCGGCCCGAGGATGTAGTAGTAGCGGATGCCGAGGAACATCAGGGTGAGCGTCGTCGCCCCTGCCATGATGAGCATCACGAACGACAACCCGAGCGCGTAGGACGTCATCGTGCGGGAGATCGCTCCCGTGACGTCGCTTCCGGCCACCCGGTGGTTGCGAGAGAGGATCCCGGCGATGACGCGCCCGAACTTCTCCCGGTCCTTCAGCATGAAGAACGTCAGGAAGGGCACCGCGGCGGCGTAGAGAGCCAGGTGCAGGACTCCGCCGATCTGCGCGACCAGCGTCTTGGTCATCTCGATCGGCGACTCCGCGATCTTGACCTCGCGGACCCCTCGCGACTCCTCGGGGAGGATGTTGCCCATCCGCTCCCGCAGCGTGTTGACGAAGTCGGTCAGCGCGGAGAGGGTCTCCTTGATGCGGGTCTGGTAGCGGGGGAGGTCGCCGTAGAACTCGTTCAGCTGCGCCGTGACGTTGATGAAGAGGAGGGCCAGGGCTCCGATCAGGACGAAGAGCAGCAGCAGGATCGCCAGGACCCGCGGGACGCGCGCCCGCTCCAGCAGCGACACGAACGGCCGCATCGCGAACGCCAGGAAGAGCGCGAAGATGATGGTGATGAAGAAGACCCGGCCGTAGTAGAGCAGCGCGACCGTCGCCGCGAGCGAGACCACGGCGAATCCCACCGCTCTCGGGGTTCCGGTCGCCGCCGCGCCCACCGGCGCTCCGGGGCCCGGAGCGAAAAAAACCCCCTCGTTGCGAGGGGGCTTTTCTTCGTGTTCGGACCGATCGTGGCTCACGAGCCGGAGACGAGGGTGACGACGATGAGAGCCCGGCGGTTCTTTCCGCGTCCCTCGGGGGTCGAGTTGTCGTAGGCCGGCTCGGCGGAGCCCTTGGCCGCCGTCGAGATCCGCGCCGGATCGATCCCGTGCCGCGTCACGAGGTACTCCTTGGCCGCGGCGGCGCGCTTGGCCGAGATCGCCAGGTTGGATTCCTCGGAGCCCGCGTTGTCGGAGAAGCCGGTGACCACCGCGGTCGCGTTCAGGTCGTTCTTCATCCGCAGGGCGATGCCGTCCAGAATCGCCTTGGCGATGTTGGTCAGCCGGGCGCTGTTGGCGTCGAAGAAGATCTCGTCGCGCGTGAACTTTGGCGTCGGGGCCGGGGGAGCCGGGGGCTTGGCCGGCGTGACGACCTCGGTCTTCTGCTCGATGACCACCGGGGCCGCCGGGGGCGGCGGGGGAATGACGACCGGAGGAGGCGGAAGGGGAGGCCAGGCGGCGTAGGTCACGCCGACGATGCCGCCCAAGGGCGACGGGGAGAACCCGTGCTTGAACATCAGGTCCACGTTCGAGGTGATCGCCGCCGAGACGGCCCAGCCCGAGCGCCCGATGAAGAACCGGCCGCCGAGGTTCAGGGCCGAGTAGTTCTCCTCCGGGAAGTCGCCTCCGTCGAAGATCGTCCGGTCGAGCTCCGCGATGCCATGGAACCAGTGGACGAATGGAACCTCGACGCCGGCCGCGAAGCGCAGCTTGTTGGCGACGCGAAGGTCGTCGTCATGCCGTCCGGAGAGCTGGTACGAAACGGATCCCGAGAAGATCCCCGTGGTGAGGACCGCGCCCCATTCCCAGTCGGTCCGGCGCGACTTGATGTGGTCGAGGTCCGGGTCTTTCTCGCCCTTCTCGATCGTGGTGTGGGAGATCGGAATGTTGCCCGCCATCCAGAGGCCGAGCCGGAAGTCGGAGCCGGGCGTCTCCGAGAGGAAGCGATACTTCGTCCCGATCCGGATCTTGCGGGCCTCGTCGGCCTTGAAGGGGCCGAAGATCTGGACGCTGTTGATCGCTCCGCCGGTCCAGCCGCCGCGGCTCTCGAATCTTTCCGCCCCGGCGCTCGCGAAGATCGTCCAGTTGTCGGTGACGCCGACGCCGATGGAGCCTTCGCCCGCCCAGTGGTTGTACAGCCGGTGGCGGAAGTCCGTGTCCTGGAACGCCAGGTTTCCGGCGATCAGCTGCTCCTTCCAGCCGTAGGCGCCGAACGTCCAGTGCCCGGCCAGCGGGGTATCGGCCGTGGGGATGGTGAGGAGCCCGATGTCGCCCGTCAGGGTGGGGGCAAGCTGGGCGGAAGCCGTCGCTCCGAACGTGCACAGCACCAGACCCACGAGCGCGGCACGCTTGGCCTTCATGCAATCTCCTTTCGCGAGGGACCGGGAACCTTGGGTGCCGAATAGAATAAGCCAAAAGTAAGAGTTTGCCAAATAACGTCTTACTGGCCATCGGGCCAGTAGGCGCCCGAGCCGAAAAGGGTCGGCCTCCGGCGGGCGCCCGGGCCCGAATCCGGTCTCTCGCTCAACGTCCCCCGTTGGCGTGGACGTGACAGATGGCCACCGCGAGGGCATCGGCCGCGTCGAGGGGCACGCGGGCGCGCTGGCGAGCCAGCAGAGAAAGGACCATCGAGCGGACCTGGGGCTTCTCGGCGTTTCCGTACCCGACCAGCGCCTTCTTGACCAGGCGCGGCTCATACTCGAAGACGGGGACGCAGCGGTGCGCCGAGGCCGCCAGCAGGGCTCCTCGAGCGTGGGACAGCTTGATGGCCGAGGAGACGTTGCGCGCGGTGAAGACGGTCTCGACCGAGACCGCGGCGGGCCGGCACTCCTCGAGCAGCGCGACGGCGCCCGCGAAGAGGAACTCGAGCTTCTCGGCGAGGGTCAGGTCGGCCCTCGGCCTCCAGACCCCGCAGCCTTCGAGGGTCAGCCTGCCCTGCTCGAAGCAGACCACCCCGTAACCCGTCGCCGCCGTGCCCGGATCGAAACCGAGGACCTTCATGGCCGGGAGACGGTAGACGTATGACGGAAGACGGGACGATGGAGGGCGCCGGTTGAGGACTCGTCTACCGTCTGCCGTCTCCCGTTTCCCGGCCTAGGCGGTCTCTTCGAAGTCGAAGTTGGCCCAGACGTGCTGGACGTCGTCGTGGTCTTCCAGCGCCTCCATGAGCTTGACCATCTGGTCGGCCTTGCGCTGGTCGAGGAGGACTTCGGTCGTCGGGAGCATCGAGATCTCGGCGACCGCGATCGGGAGCTTCTTCTCTTCGAGGCTCGACCGGACCGCGGCGAACGACTCCGGATCGGTGACGACCTCGTGGTACTGGTCGGTCGCGCGGACGTCGTCGGCGCCCGCCTCGATCGCCGCCTCCATGACGGCGTCCTCGCTCGCCTTCTCCTTCTCGATGGCGATGTAGCCCTTCTTCTGGAAGAGGAACCGGACCGAGCCCGCCTCGCCGAGGTTACCGCCGTGCTTGGAGAAGATCGTGCGGATCTCCGGCAGCGTGCGGTTCTTGTTGTCGGTCATGGCCTCGATGTACACGGCGGCGCCCCCGGGGCCATACCCTTCGTACGCGACTTCCTCGTAGGTGACTCCCGGGAGCTCGCCCGTGCCGCGCTGGATGCCCCGCTTGATGTTGTCGGCGGGCATGTTGACCGCCTTGGCGTCGTCGATGGCCTTGCGCAGGCGCGGGTTGCCGCCCGGGTCGCCGCCGCCCAGCCTCGCGGCCATCGTGATTTCCTTGATGAGCTTCGTGAAGAGGCGCCCGCGCTTGGCGTCGGCCGCGCCCTTCTTGTGCTTGATTGTTGCCCACTTGCTGTGTCCGGACATATCGGGGCCGATTATATGGGGGCGGAAGGCCCGGGATGCCTTATCATTTCAGTGATTTCCCAAGTCCGAGTCCCGGGTCCCGATCCCGTGCCCCGGCCCGAATAGATGGCAAAAAAAGTTCTTCTGATCGACTACGAGTCGCACTCGGTCGAGCGTGTGCGGGGAGTGCTCCGCGAGCCCGATTACGAGATCGTCGCCGCTCACGACGGCGAGGAAGCCCTCGCCACGTTCTCCGGGTCCCGCTTCGACGTGGTGCTGCTGTCCGGGATGCTGCCGCGGCTGCCGAGCGCCGAGGTCATCCGGGAGATCCGGCGGCGCGGCGGGCCCGCGGCCCCCCCGATCCTTCTCATGGTGTCCGGCTACAAAGGGACCAACCCGAAGGCGGACGCGCAGAGGGTCGGCGCCTTCGACCTGCTACCCCGGCCCTTCTCCGACGAGACCCTGAGGGCAGCCACCGCCGGCGCCATCACGGCGACCGCGGCGACGGCGAAAACGGTGGAGCGGCCGGCGGAAGGG
>DATFWF010000160.1:0-10807 GCA_035259605.1 Thermoanaerobaculia bacterium | reverse complement strand
GATCGAGCCGATCAGGAGGGCCGCCGCGCCGACGCGCGAGATCTTCGACATGAGGGGCACCTCGTGAATCCTGAAAACGATGGGCCCGGAAACGCCGGAGGAGGCGGGAACCGAACCGTTCAAAAAGGAGACACGCAGGATGCCCCCGACGGGCAAGAAATGTCAATGTCGAATCGGCAAATCGCGGTGTCTCAACGGGTTGGTCAGGGAACGTCTCTTGCAACCCCTGTTCGACAACTCAGAAGGAGCCAACCATGGGCGAAACGGTGAAGGCGACAGACTGGCCTCCTCCCCACGAGGATCGCGAACAGGAAGAGATCACGATGCCGATCGAGTTGCCGCTCGAGATCGTCCCCACCCAGGGAGGCCCGCGCAGCGCTCGGACCCACTGGGTGAAGAAGAAGGGCGAGTCGGCGCCGCGGACCCCCGACTGGAAGGACATCGGCGAGCCGACTTAGCCTCGCCTTCCGAGGCGGAGTGTTAGCCTCCGTGCTCGTGAACCTTCGTTCGAAGATCCGGGTTACGGGACTCTGCCTTTTTCTCGCCGCTCTCTTCTGTCCGGCGCAAACGAAGAGTCCCGTCGAGAAACCCGGATTTTCCCGCGGCTCCACGCTCCTGCCCAACGGCTGGCGGATCAAGCCGGCCGGCCGGCACATGACCGTCGGCGACCTGCCGCTGGCGATGGCGCCCTCGCCCGACGGACGCTACCTCGTCGTCACGTTGAACGGGTACGTCAAGCCATCGCTCGCCGTCGTGGACCTGAAGAACTTCCTCATCAAGTCGAGGCTTTCCGTCGAGAACGCCTGGCTCGGCCTGGCCTGGAGCGCCGACGGAACACGCCTCTATTCCTCAGGCGCTTCGGCCGACGTCATCGAGGAGCTTCGATTCGAGGCCGGGAGGCTCAAGGCCTCGGCGAAGATCCCGGTCGGAGAGCCGGACAAGAAGAAGGAGACCTTCCTCGCGGGGATCGCGATCCGGCCGGACGGCTCGCGCCTCTACACCGTCAACGTCTTCGGGCAGGCGCTCTACGCCATCGACACCGGCCGGCGGGCCGTGGTGAAGACCGTCCCGCTGGCCGCCGAGCCCTACACGTGCCTGGCTTCGGCCGACGGCCGTTCGCTCTTCGTCTCGCTCTGGGGCGGAGCGAAGGTCCTCGTCTTCGACGCCGAGACCCTCGAGCGGATCGCCGAGATCGCCGTCGGCGAGCATCCCAACGCGATGGTGCAGTCGCGCGACGGGAAGAGGCTCTTCGTCGCCTGCGCCAACACGAACGCGGTGTGGGTCGTGGATCTGGCCTCGAAGGCGGCGGTGGAGCAGATCTCGATCGCGCTCTACCCGTCCGCGCCTCCCGGCTCGACGCCCAACAGCGTCGCGCTCTCGCCCGACGGCTCGACGCTGCTCGTCGCCAACGCCGACAACAACACGGTCGCCGTGGCGTCGGTGGATCCCGGCGGCGAGAGCCGGGTCGCGGGATTCCTCCCGACGGGCTGGTACCCGACGGCGGCCGCCTTCAGCCCCGACGGGAAGCAGGTCCTCGTGCTCTCCGCCAAGGGGCTCGCTTCCTCCGCCAACCCGCGCGGCCCCCAGCCCTCGATCGCCGCGGCGGAGGGGCAGTACATCGGCGCGCTGCTCGCGGGCTCGCTCTCGATCCTGCCGGCTCCGGGAAAGGAAGCCCTGCGCCGGCACACGAAGACCGTTTACGACCTGACCCCATATCGCGACGCGACCCGGCTGACTCCGGCCCGCGCTCCGAAAGGCTCACCGGTTCCCGCCCGGGTCGGCGCCCCTTCGCCGATCAAGCACGTCTTCTACGTCATCCGCGAGAACCGCACGTACGACCAGATCCTGGGCGACGTGCCCGAAGGCAACGGCGATCCGGAGCTCTGCCTGTTCGGGGAGGACGCCACGCCCAACGCGCACGCGCTGGCGCGGGAGTTCGTGCTGCTCGACAACTTCTACGTCAACGCCGAGGTCAGCTACGACGGGCACGCCTACTCGATGGGCGCCTACGCGACCGACGCCGTCGAGAAGATCTGGCCGATGTACTACGCCGACCGGGGCGGCAGATACCTCTCGGAGGGGAGCGGAGAGATGCGCAATCCCTTCGGCAACCTCGACGCGCCGGCGCAGGGGTACATCTGGGACGCCTGCCGCCGGGCCGGCGTCACGTTTCGCAGCTACGGCGAATTCGTCCACGATCCTTCTCCCGTCTCGCCGAGGGCCGAGGCAGACAACCTGGCGGGCGACCCGAAGATGGGGCCGGGTCCTTACAAGGCCTCGGTACCAGGGCTGGAAGGCGCGATCAGCCCGTTCTATCCGCCGTGGGACCTCTCCATCCCCGACGGCAGGCGCGTGGACGCCTGGCTCGAGGAGTTTCGAAAGTTCGAGAAAAGCGGCGATCTCCCGGCGCTCTCGATCCTGAGGCTGGGCGGCGATCACACCAACTACATCCGCGCCGGCTTTCCGACTCCGCGATCGATGATCGCGGAAAACGACCAGGCCCTGGGCCGTCTGGTCGAGGCGATCTCGAAGAGCCGTTACTGGAAGGAGTCGGCGATCTTCGTGCTGGAGGACGACGCCCAGAACGGTCCCGACCACGTGGACGCCCACCGCTCGGTCGCGCTCGTCGCGAGCCCCTATACCAGGCGACGCGCGGTGGACTCCTCGCTCTACACGACGTGCGGGATGCTCCGGACGATGGAGCTGATCCTAGGCGTTCCGCCCATGAGCCAGTGCGACGCCGCCGCCGCGCCGATGTACGGAGCGTTTCAGGCGGCCGCGGACCTCGCGCCCTACCGCCGGCGCGAAGCCCGCGTCCCGACCGACGAGATGAACGACCCGGCGGCCCCGGGCGCCGCCGCTTCCGCGCGGATGAACCTCGAGGAAGCCGACCGCGTCCCCGACATCGCGGGCAACCTCATCCTCTGGAAGGCCGTCCGCGGCCAGGATTGCCCGATGCCTCCGCCGGTCCGCGCCGCCTGGGTGCGGCCGGTCGCGGTCGCCGACGACTAGAGTCCGAGGCCCGGAGTCAGGCCCGACTCAACTCAGCTGCCGGCTTCGTACGGCTTGACCTGGTCGGCAATGACTTTCCTGTCGCCCACGACGACGATCAGCGCCTTGTCGGACTGGATGTACTTCGACGCCATCTGCTGGACCTGCGCCGGCGTCACCGCGTAGACGCGGGAGACGTAGGTGTTCAGGTAATCGGCAGGAAGCCCGTGCAGATCCACGAACTCGAGCTGGCCGATGATGCCGGCGCGCGAGGAGTTCTGGAGCACGAACGTCCCGGCCAGGTAGTTCTGGATCCCCTGGAGCTCCTTGCTCGAAGGAGGCTCGGCCTGGAGCTTCTTGATCTCCGCGATGATCTCCTTCAGCGACGCGCCGGTGTCCTTTGTCGTCACGTCGGCGGTCTCGACCCAGTAGGCGTCGCGGTAGCGCGAAGACAGCTGCGAAGAAGGCGAGTACGTGTAACCCTTCTGCTCGCGGATGTTCGAGGTGATCCGGGAGCCGAAGGAGCCTCCGAGGAGCGAATTCATGACTCCCAGCGCGACCCAGTCGGGGCTCGACGGGTCCGTCACCGGCATGCCGATGTAGATCGTGGACTGGACGGCGCCCGGCCGGTCCACCGTCTCCAGGCGATGCTCGTTCTTCGGCCTGGGAGTGTTGACGGCCGGCGCCGGCCCTTTCTTCCAGCTTCCGAACGCCTTGCGGATGGCGGCCTCGACGGCCTTCCCGTCGAACTTGCCCGCCACATACATGTGCGAGCGGGCCGCGCCGAGGTTGGCATCGTAGTAGGAGCGCACCTGCGCGATCGTGAAGCTCTTCAGGATCTCCTCGGTCGGGAAGAGACGCCCGTAGGGGTGGTCCGGATAGAGCAGCGCGCGGAACTTCTCGGCGGCCATCTGCTGCGGCTGGCTCTTCGCGATCGAGAGCCGGCGCAGGCGGTCGGTCTTCAAGCGCGCGAGCTCCGCCTCCGGGAACTTCGGGTGCATGACGACGTCGGCGATCAGGTCCACGATCTCGGGGCCGAACTCCGACAGGACGTCGGAGTTGATGTCGGTGCGGTCCTCGCCGACGTTGACGTCGATCGAGCCGCCCATCCGCGCCGCCGCCTCGGCGAGCTGCGCGGCGGTCTTCGTCTCGGTGCCCTGCGAGAGGAGGTCTCCCATCAGGTCGCCCAGCCAGACCTCGTTGGCCTTCTCGTCGATGTTGCCGGACCGCACCGCCAGGCGCACGGTCACCTTCGGCGTCGTTCCGTACTCGACCAGAGTCACCGCGAGGCCGTTATCCAGGGTGAACTTGCGGCCCGCGGGGACCGAGAAGCCCTTGGGCTGCCCGGGCTCGGGGGGCGACTGCTTCTGGGCATCAGCAACAGGCGCCACACTTGCCGCGATCGCCGCCGCGGCGAAAATCGTCGCAATCCTTTTCGTCTTCATCATCGTCTCCTGATCAGTTCCCGCTCTTGGAAGGAGGCGGCGCGTCGGGCCTGGCTTCCGCCTTCGCCTCGACCACAAGCACCGTGCGGTTGGTCGGCCGCAGGTATTCCTTCGCCGTCTTCAGGACCAGGTCCGGCGTGACCTTGCGGAACTCGTCCTCGATCCGGTTGATCTTGTTCGGGTCGTCGTCGAAGAGGGCGTAGGCGCAGAGCAGGTCCGCCTTGCCGAACCCGAAGAGGCCGTCGATCGCGTCGTAGAGGCCCGAGCGCGTCTTGACCATCGCGCGCGCGAGGGTCTCCCTGTCGATCGGGGTCGTGCGGAGCTTCTCGATCTCCTCGTCCACGACCTTCAGGATCTGGTCGGCCGTCTTGTCCTTGTCGTGGAACATCGAGACCGTGAAGAGCACCGGCCCCTTGATGTTGAACATGTTGCCGAGCTCGTTGATCCCGCCGTTGACGCCGCCGGTCAGGCCGTTCTTCTGGACGAGGGCCTGGTAGAGGATGCTGTCTCTCCCCTCGATGAGGATCTCTTCGAGAACGCCCATCGCGTAGTACTCCGGCGTGTCGCGCGGCGGCATGTGGTACGAGAACGCCAGGGCCGGGCGCGTCGCGAGCTTGTCTTCCTTGGAGGCCCGCTTCTCCTTCTCCTGCCGCGGCTCGGAGATGTCCGGAGCCGGCGGGAGCGCGGCCTTCGGGATGTCGCCGAAGTACTTCTGGATCCACGCCATCGCCTGCTTCGGATCGAAGTCGCCCGTCACGGCCATCGCGGCGTTGTTGGGCGCGTAGTAGGTCTTGAAGAACTTCTGGACGTCCTCGAGGGTCGCGGCGTCGAGGTCCTTCAGGTCGCCGTAGAAATTGTGGGAGTTGAACCAGTTCGTGTTGGCGTACTGCGGCATGTCCAGCCAGGGAAAGCCGCCGTAGGGCCGGTTCAGGACGTTGACGCGCACCTCGGACTTGACGACCCCCTGCTGGTTGGTGAGGTTGTCCTGGTTGATCGCGAGGCCCCTCATCCGGTCCGCCTCGGCCCAGATCGCCATCTCCAGCGTGTGCGAGGGGACGATCTCGAAGTAGTTCGTGAAGTCGAACCGCGTCGAGCCGTTCAGGATCCCGCCGTTGGACTGCACGAGCTTGATGAACTCCATCTTGCCGAGGTTCTGGGACCCCTGGAACATCATGTGCTCGAAGAGGTGCGCGAACCCGGTGCGGTCCCTCGGCTCGATGCGGAAGCCGATGCCGTAGTACACCGCCACGACGGCCTTGGGCGAGGTGTGGTCCGGCGAGAGGACGACCTTCAGCCCGTTGTCGAGCTTGTGGTATTCGACCGGGACCTGAATCCCTCCGCCCTTGACCGGCGCGGGCGCCGCGTTCGCCTTCTCGGGTGCGGGTGCCTTGCTCTGGGCCGAGGCGGCCGCGCCGATCGCCATCGCGGCGAGCAGCGCCAGAATCGTTCTTCCCGTCTTCAAGACAGTTCTCATCGACCCTCCCTTTAGAAGCTGAGAAGTTTACGTCCGCTTCACCAGAAAGTTTCGGTCCCGGGCCCACTCCCAGGCCCTTGATATGGTTTGACCGGATTTCTTCAAAAGAGCACTCGGAGGACGCCAATGAAGCTCCGTCCCGTCTTTCTTTACGCCTTTTTCGCCGCGGCGGCTCTGCCCCTGCGCGCGGACCCGGACATCCATGACACCCGGCTGCTGTCCGACCCGGCGGTCAGCGCGAGGCAGATCGCCTTCATCTACGCCGGGGACCTGTGGACCTGCGACCTGGACGGCGGCAACGTGCGGCGGCTCACTTCCGGCTCCGGCGCCAAGTCCCATCCCGCCTTCTCGCCGGACGGGAAGTGGCTCGCCTTCTCGGCCAGCTACGAGGGCAACACCGACGTGTACGCCGTGGCGTCCGAGGGGGGAGTGCCAAAGCGGCTCACCTGGCATCCCGGCGTGGACGAGGTCCGGGGCTTCACCCCCGACGGAAAGTCGGTTCTCTTCACCTCGCCCCGTTTCGTTCACACCGCCAGATACACGCAGCTTTTCACGGTGCCGGTCGAAGGAGGCCCGGAGGTTCCGCTTCCCATCCCAAACGCCAACAGCGCCGCGTTCTCGCCCGACGGAAAGCGCGTCGCGTACAACCCGTTTTCGCCGCAGTTCCTCCAGTGGAAGCACTACCGCGGCGGCGCGGTCTCCCGGATCTGGATCTATGACGTCGGCAGCCAGGCGGTCGAGAAGATCGCGCAGCCGTCCGGCCGCTCCAACGACGCCGATCCGGCGTGGATGGGCTCGGCGATCTATTTCCGCTCCGACCGCGAGGGCGAATTCAATCTCTACTGCTACGACACCGCGTCGAAGGCCATCCGGAAGCTCACCAGCCATTCCGACTTTCCGGTCCTGCATGCCGCGGCGGGAGGCGGCCACGTGGTCTACGAGCAGGCCGGGTATCTCCACCTCTTCGATCCGGCGAGCGGCAAGGCGAAGAAGCTGACGATCGGCGTCGCTGCGGACCTTCCGGAGACGCGGCCCAGGTTCGTCCGCGAGACCCGGGATCGCCACTACGTCCGCAACGCCTCGCTTTCCCCGACGGGCATGCGCGCCGCCTTCGAGTTTCGCGGCGAGATCGTCACGGTGCCGGCGGAGAAAGGGGACGTGCGCAACCTGACCAACTCGACCTCCGCCCACGAGCGCTCACCGGCGTGGTCTCCCGACGGGCGCTGGATCGCGGATTTCTCCGACGCCTCGGGCGAGTACCAGCTCGAGATCCGCTCGCAGGACGGCAAGGGCGATGTCCGGAAATTCAAGCTGCCGGGCGCCGGCTTCTACGAGTTTCCGGCCTGGTCTCCCGACAGCAGGAAGATCGCCTACGTGGACAATTCGCGCACTCTCTACTGGATCGACGTCGCTTCCGGCGTGTCGAAGAAGGTCGGTGCGGACTATTTCTACGGCCCGGTCAAGACGCTCGCCCCGACGTGGTCCGCGGACTCGCGCTGGATCGCCTACACGCTCAACAACCAGTCCTACATCCAGAGGGTCTGGGTCCACTCGATCGAGAAGGGCGAGTCCTATCCGATCACCGATGGGCTCTCGGACTGCTCGGAGCCGGTCTTCGACAAGAGCGGCAAGTACCTCTTCTTCTTCGCCTCGACGGACTCGGGGCCGGTCCGCAACTGGTTCTCTCTCGAAAACCAGGATCTGCGGGTGACGCATTCGATCTACATGGCGGTCCTGCGCAAGGACATCCCCTCGCCCCTCGTCAAGGAGAGCGACGAGGAGAAGTCGGCGCCGGCCGCCTCCGCTCCGGACGGGGGCAAGCCCCCGAGGCCGAAGGCGGAAATCGAGGACGAGGGCAAGGACGCGAAGAAGGACGAGCCCGGCAAGACCGACGCGAAGTCCGACGAGAAGCCGAAAGCGCCCCCGCCCGCCGCTCCCGTCACGATCGATTTCGACGGGATCGAGTACCGGATCCTGGACCTGCCGGTCGCCGCGGCGAATCTCTCGGCCCTTCACTCGGGCTCGGCCGGCCAGATCTTCTTCCTGCGCGAAGCCGACGGGAAGAAGGCGCTCCAGCGCTTCGACCTGAAGGACCGCAAGACCGACACGCTTCTGGCGGACGCGGGCGACTTCGAGATCTCCTTCGACGCGAAGAAGGTCCTCTATTCGGTCAAGGACGCCTGGTTCATCGCGTCGGCGACGGGCAAGAAGATCGAGCCGGTGGACGGCAAGGACGGGAAGCTGAAGATGGACTCGATCGAGGTCCGCATCGACCCGCGCGCCGAGTGGCCGGAGATGTTCGAGGACGCCTGGCGGATCAACCGGGACTTCTTCTACGACGCGAAGATGCACGGCGTGGACTGGAAGTCGATGCACGAGAAGTACGCGCAGTTCCTTCCGCATGCGGCGGTTCGTTCCGACGTGACCCGGATCATCCAGTGGATGTGCAGCGAGCTCTCCGTCGGGCATCACCGCGGCGGAGGCGGCGACACGCTCGACGAGGTCAAGACCGTGCCGGGCGGGCTCCTCGGCGCCGACTACACGATCGAGAACGGCCGTTACCGGTTCGCGAAGGTCTACGGGGGACTGAACTGGACCCCGGAGCTGCGCTCTCCGCTGACCGAGCCGGGCGTCAACGCCAGGGCGGGGGAGTACCTGCTCGCCGTGGGCGGCCGCGACGTCAAGCCGCCCGCCAACCTCTTCTCCTTCTTCGAGAACACGTCCGGCAAGTTGATCGAGATCACCATCGGTCCGAGCGCCGACGGGAAGGGATCGCGGACGGTCTCCGTGGTGCCGCTCGCCTCGGAGCTGGCGCTGCGCAACCGCGCCTGGGTCGAGGGCAACCTCCGCAAGGTCGACGCGGCGACTGGCGGGCGCGTGGCGTACGTCTACGTTCCCAACACGGGCGGGCCGGGCTACACCTACTTCAAGCGTTACTTCTACCCGCAGTCCTACAAGGAAGCGGTCATCATCGACGAGCGCTACAACGGCGGAGGCTCGGTCGCCGACTACTACATCGACGTCCTGCAGAAGAAGCTCATCTCCTACTGGGCGATGCGCTACGGAGCGGACATGAAGACGCCGTCGGCGTCCATTCAGGGGCCGAAGGTGATGATCGCCGACGAATCCGCGGGCTCGGGAGGAGACCTCTTGCCGTGGATGTTCCAGCGGTTCAAGGTCGGCCCGGTCGTGGGCACGCGCACCTGGGGAGGGCTCGTCGGGGTCCTGGGCTACCCGGTCCTGATGGACGGGGCGACGATCACCGCGCCCAACCTCGCGATCTGGGACGCGGAAAAGGGCTGGATCGTGGAGAACGAAGGCGTCCCGCCGGACATCGAGGTGGAGCAGACCCCCGCCGACGTGATCGCCGGACGGGACCCGCAGCTCGAGCGGGCCATCGCCATCGTGATGGAGGAGCTGAAGAAGAACCCGCCATCACATCCCAAACGTCCGGCCCCTCCTGTGAAAACGAGCCTCTCCGCCCCTCGCTGAGATCGGCGAAAAGGCCAGGCGGACGGGCCCCGTCGCCGCACACCCCCCGGCAGTGCTCGGGCCGGGGTGTCTGGATTCGCTGGCGATTGCCTTCTTCGCCGGCCCTGCGCGCTGGCGGTGGGGCCTCGTGCGTCGCCACCCGCCCGCCCTCGCATTTTCGGCGCAACGCCCTGAAGGCCCTCGTCGTGTCGTAGGGGAGCAGCTTGCCCCTCCCGTCCCCGCGTGCCTATTTGGCGGGCTTCATCCTCTGCCAGTTCTGGGATGAGCCGATGTTCGGGTCGAAGGTCGAATCGTTGGAGTGCTGGTAGTTCCCCTGGCCGTCGGTCCAATGGAACTGGCTGTTGTAGGAGTGCTCGGACGTGCCCCAGTAAGGGTCCTCCATCCGCTCCGTGCCCCGGATGTACTGGTCGAAGCTGTCGTTGACGCCGGCCCGCTCCCCCCGCCGGACGTTGGCGGCCTGGCGCTGCGCCTCCATCGTCGCGAGCATCGCGTCGTTGTTGGCCGAGATCGCGCGCGAGAGCCTTCCGGCGGCGGCGATCTGCGCGTAGCCCTGCGCGATGTACTCGTTGAAGCGGCGCGAGAGCACCTGGTAGATCTGCTGGGAATAGCGCACCCAGTTCGGATCCGGCCGCCACGAGGACGCCACGAAGCCGAGAACCGGATGGAGGCCGTCGAGCTTGCCGTCGGCGGCGCCCATGCTGAAGACATAGGCGAGGACACGGTGGCTCTCGTAGGTCGTCCCCTGCGGGCCGTGGTAGGGAATGCGGTTGACGCTGGTCAGGAGCGCGAAGAACTCCTCGTCGATCGTTGTCCCGTTGACCGTGTACCGGACCCGCCCGGCGAGCGAGTCGCCGGGCATGTCGGGCTTTCCGAGGGCCTGTGCGAGGTTCGCGATCCGCCGGTAGCCGACGATCTGGAGGTTCTGTGCGCGGCCCCGGTAGCGCGAGATCACGAAGTGTTTCATCGCGTCGCCGATCCCGATGCCGGGAGCGTGGATCATCCCCAGCGAGTGCCCACCGACCGGGACGGACGTGTCGCGCGGGTCGAGCCAGTAGAACATCTCCGAGGGAAAGGACTCCAGCCACGCGGAGCCGTCCGGCGCCGCGACCCGAAGCGACATCCGCACCGGAAAGCTGACGTTAGAGTACGTCCACTCGACACGGCTGTCGGCCGTCCAGCCTTCCGGCACCGCGATCGTGCCGACCGCGAGCCCTCCCTGCGCCCTGTCCACGACCGTGTAGCTCGTGAAGTTGGTGCGGGGGACTTTCGCGGCGGAAGCGGCGGGCCGGTTGGCGGCCTTCGCGGCGGCGGCAGCGGGAGCGGGAGCGGCCGGCCCGCCCCCGGCCTGGGACGGCGCCGCGTCGGCCTGGGCCGCCTGCTTCTGAGCGCAGGAAACGGCGGCTGA
>DATFWF010000159.1:0-11807 GCA_035259605.1 Thermoanaerobaculia bacterium | reverse complement strand
CCGCCGCTTCAACTTTCTCCTCCAGGCGAGCGCCGGCGTGCGCTGGGAGGCCTCCGAGAAGCAGGCATGGACCTTCGAGGCGCGCCTGGCTCACATCTCCAACGCCGGAACCGTCCTTCCCAACCTCGGCCTGAACAGCCTCGTCTTCCTCGCGGGGTTCCGCTTCCAATAGCATCTGCGGCGTGCCGCGCGCCCTCGCCATCGCGATCGCCCTTCTCCCGGGCGTCGTCGCGCTCGGACCCGGAAAGCCGGCTCCTCCCGTCCAGGCCGAGCTCGATCGGAAGGGGCTCGCCGCGCGGGTCCGCGAGGAGACCCTGGCGGCGTGGCGCTCCTACGAATCGGCCGCCTGGGGCCACGACGAGCTGAAGCCGGTCAGCGGGACCGCGAAGGACTGGTACGACAGCCAGTCGCTGCTGATGACGCCGGTGGACTCGCTCGACACGCTCGTATTGATGGGCTTGAACGACCAGGCCGGCCGCGCGAAGTCCGTCATCCTCGAGAAGCTCTCCTTCGACAAGGACATCTTCGTCAAGAACTTCGAGATCACGATTCGCCTGTTAGGCGGCCTTCTCTCCGGTTACCAGATGACGGGAGAGAAGCGCCTGCTCGACCTCGCGGACGATCTCGGGACGCGGCTCCTTCCGGTCTTCTCCTCGCCGACGGGCATGCCCTACGTGTACGTGAATCTCAAGACCGGCAGGACGAAGGACCCGAAGTCCAACCCGGCGGAGATCGGGACGCTGGTCCTCGAGTTCGGGACGCTCTCGAAGCTGACCGGAAAGCCGGTCTATTTCGAGAAGGCGAAGAGAGCGCTGACGGCTCTCTACGACCGGCGCTCGAAGATCGGCCTCGTCGGAGAGGAGATCGACGTCGAGACCGGCCGGTGGACCGCAACAGCCTCCCACGTCGGAGGCGGGATCGACTCCTACTACGAGTACCTGCTCAAGTGCTCGATCCTCTTCGGCGACAAGGACTGCGGCCGGATGTGGCGGGAGAGCCTGAGCGCCCTGAACGCCCATCTCGCCGACAACGCGCCGTCCGGGTTCTGGTACGGCCAGGTCAACATGGACACCGGCGCCCGCGAGGCGACGGAGTTCGGTGCGCTCCACGCCTTCCTCCCGGCGGTGCTCGCGCTCGGCGGCGACCTGCGCCGGGCGAAGAGCCTCCAGGACTCGTGCTTCAAGATGTGGAACCTCCACGGCATCGAGCCGGAGGTCATCGACTACCGCTCCATGAAAGTCGCGAGCCCCGGCTACCAGCTCCGGCCCGAGATCATCGAGTCGGCCTATTACCTGTACCGCTACACCAGGGACCCGCGTTACCTCGAGATGGGCCGCGTCTTCTTCGAGGCGATCGTTCGTGACTGCCGCGCGGGATCCGCCTACACGGTCCTGAAGAGCGTCGTCTCGAAAGAGAAGAGCGACCTGATGCCGAGCTATTTCCTCGCCGAGACGATGAAGTACCTCTATCTGCTCTTCGCTCCGGAGGAGACGCTCGACTTCAAGCGGGTCGTCTTCAACACCGAGGCGCATCCGTTCCGGCGCCCCAGCTGACGCGCCGGCCGCCTTGCCGGGCAACTTTCGGCGGCGGGTCTCGTAGCTTCCTGTCGTGACGCTGGAGACGACTGCGCGGCGCAGCCCCGACCCTCTGGACACCATCCTCTTTCAGAGCCCGGTGGTCGAGATCGGAGCGTTCCGGGTCGGGCCCGGCCACCCGAGGTTCGAGGACTCCGGCCCGATTCAGCGGCACATCCTGGTTTTTCCGAGGACGTTCGTCCGCATCGCCCACGAGGGGGGCGAGGGGTTCCTGGCGGGCCCGGACCTGGTCACCTACTACAACCGCGGGCAGGTCTATCGCCGCGCGAGCGTCCGGGGGCTGCCGGATCGCTGCGAGTGGTTCGCGTTCGGATCGCAGGTGCTGACCGAGGCGCTCGAACGCTGGGATGCGGCCGCGGCCGGCCGTCCTTCAGCGCCCTTCCCTTTCGCCCACGGTCCGGGCGACTCGATCTCCTATGCCCGGCAGCGCCGGGTCGTCGAGCTCCTGGCGTCCGGGAAGCGCCCTGATGCCGCGGAGGTCGAGGAGGAGTCGATCGAAGTCCTCGCGCGACAGCTCGCGGCGGCATACAGGAGCCGCGGCCGCCTGCCTTCGCGGAAACCCCCGGCCGCGGTCCGCCTGGAACGGGACCTGGCGGAAAACGCGAAGGCGATGCTCTCCGAATCGCTGGAGCGTCCCCGGCCGCTCGCGGACCTCGCCTCAGGCCTCGGCGTCTCGGTCTTCCGGCTCTGCCGCGTTTTCCGGCGCCGGACCGGGACGACGCTCCACGGGTTCCGCAACCGGCTCCGGCTGACGGCGTCGCTCGAACGGCTGGAAGATCATCGCGGCGACTTGACCCGCGTCGCGCTCGATCTCGGCTACTGCAGCCACAGCCATTTCAGCGCGGCGTTTCGCCGGGAGTTCGGCAGCACGCCCTCGGCTTTCAGGGCTTCCCTGGCCGCGCCGGCCTTGCGGGCCGCTCGACACCGCTCGAGATGATGAAGACCCGGCCGGAGTGGTATCCGTGGATGCCGCTCCAGGCGGAAGTGACGAGCAGGTCGATCACGCCGTCGCCATCCACGTCTCCGATGCCGACCGCGTCGAACCCGAAGGTGTCGCCGGGCACCTTGCACGTGTAGGTCTTGAGCACGCTCCCGTCCTTGCCGGAGAAGAGCGCCGCGCGGCCTCCCGAAGGCGCGGCGCCGGCGAACTGCCACGAGCCGATGATCAGGTCGTCGAAGCCGTCTCCGTTGACGTCGCCGGCCCCGGCCGTGCCGATGCCGAACCCCTCGCCGGCCGTCTCGCCCGTCAGAGTCCGGAGGAGGCGGCCGGTCGAGCCCGAGTGGAGATAGACGCGGCCCGTCGAGTTGCCCTTCGCATTGTGCGACCAGTCCGACGCGTAGATGTCCGGGAATCCGTCGCCGTCCAGATCGCCGGGCACCGAGACGAACATCTGTCCGAGGGCGCTTCCCTTTTCGTCGGACTCGACGACGAACTTCGGTTTGGCCGAGAGCGCGTCGTACACGTAGACGCGGCCCGTCTTGCGCGGCCCGGCGTTGGGCGCCCCGACGAGCAGGAGCATACGCTTGCCGTCGGAGAAGCCCGCGACGGTGCTGCCGAACGCGTCGCCTTCCCGCTCGCCCGTCAGCGTCAGGATCAGGCGGCCGTCCTTCCCGGAGTAGACGTACGCGCGTCCGGCTCCCTTGCCTCCGGCGTTGTTCCCCGGCGCCCCCACGATCACGTCCGCGTGGCCGTCCCCGTTCACGTCGCCGGCGCCCGACACGTGGCGGCCGAAGCTGTCGCCCTTGTCCTCCGCGGTGAGCGTCAGGAGGATGCGGCCATCCCTGCCGGAATAGACATAGGCCTTTCCCGCGTCCGGCGCGCTCGCGATGACGTCCGGGACGCCGTCGCGGTTGACATCGCCCGCGCCCTCGATGCCCAGGCCGAGGCGGTCGCCGGGAGTTCCGTCGGCGGACCAGAGGAGCTTCCCGGTCTTGCCCGAATAGGCGTACACGCGGCCGGCCCGGGCTCCGCCGATGTCCTTCGTCGGCGCCGACGTGACCACGTCGTTGACACGATCCCCGTCCACATCGCCAATGGACCGCGCGATCCAGCCGAACTGATCGTTGACGGCCTCGCCGTCCCATTCGCGCAGGATCTTCACCTTCTCGACGAACGGGTCGGCGAACTCCTCGGGAGCGGGCTGGAGCCGCGCGAAACGCGGATCGGCCTTGAGGGACTCCAGGTTGGGGTCCACCTGCATGAAGGTCATGTCCATTTTCCGGGTGGCCTTGACTTTCGAGAGCCACTCGAAGGCGGCGTCGGAGTTGCCCCGGCGGGCGGCGACCCCGGCCAGGCCGTACATCGCCAGGTGCAGGTCGGGGGCAGCCTGGAGCGCCTTGCGGAAGGCCGCCTCGGCTTGATCGAGATTCTTCAGCCGCAGGTTCGCGACGCCGAGCAGCCTCCACGCCTCCGCGTTGGCCGGCTCCCTAGCGGTGAGTCCTTCGAGCACCTTTGCCGCTCCGGCCGCGTCGCCGGCCTGGAGCTTCTGGTTGGCCTCCGGCAATCCGGGCGGGGCTTCCGCCGCAGGACCGCTCTGGCCCGCCAGCGAAGCTCCGGCGAGGACCAGGCCGAGCCAGAGCGCAGTCGTTACCGTTGTCCGCTTCCGTCGCATCGAGGGCCCTCCCTTTCCGATGAACTTACGCGCCGGCGGCGGCCGCTCGCTATCAGAATCTTGCGGGCCGGCGCCGGCTGCTAGAATCCGCCGCATCAAACGGCTTTCTCTCATCGTCCTGTCTCTCGCGCTTCCGGCTGTCCTGCCGGCGGCGGAAGCCTTCACGGTCGTCGAGGCGACGATTCCGCAGATGCGGACGGCGATGGAGAAGGGGGAGATCACCTCGCGGGAGCTCGTGATGCTCTCGCTGGCGAGGATCGCGACGTACGAGGACAAGCTCCACGCGGCGATCACGGTCAACCCCAATGCGCTGAAGGAAGCCGACGAGCGCGACCGGGAACGGAAGCTGAAGAAAGTCCGCGGGCCGCTCCACGGCATCCCGATCGCGATCAAGGACAACATCCAGACGACCGACATGCCGACGACCGGCGGGGCGCTCGTCTTCGACGGCTACACGCCGCCGTACGAGGCGACGGTCACGAAGAACCTGCGCGACGCCGGCGCGATCATCATCGCGAAAACCGGGATGACGGAGCTTGCCAACTGGGTCGCGGGAGCGCCGTCGCCGATGCCGACCAACTACAACCCGGTCGGCGGCTTCGGGTTCAATCCCTACGATCCGCGTCGGGATCCGCGCGAGGTCACGGGCGACGGGCGGCCTGCGCTCTTCACGGGCGGCTCTTCCAGCGGGATCGGCACCGCGGCAAGCTTCTGGGCGGCCAACGTCGGGACGGAGACTTCCGGCTCGATCCTCTCGCCGGCCAACCAGAACATGCTCGCGGCGGTCAAGCCGACTGTCGGGCGCGTGTCCCGCTACGGGATCATCCCGATCACCGCGGACCAGGACACGGCGGGACCGATGGCGCGGACCATCACCGACGCCGCGATCCTGCTCGGCGCGCTCGAGGGCGCGGAGCCCGATCCCAACGACCCGGCGACGAAGGCCTGCACGCCGCCGGCTCGCCGCGATTACACGGCGTACCTGAAAGCGGACGCCCTGAAGGGCGCCCGCATCGGCATCCCACGAGCGTTCTACTACGACAAGACGACGCCGCCGGGCGCCAAGGAGCCTCGCGGCGGATTGAACGCCGACCAGGCGAAGGCCATGGCCGAGGCGATCGAGGTCCTGAAGAAGCAGGGCGCGGTGATCGTGGATCCCGCCGACATCCCGAGCGTCGTGGATCAGGACCCGAAGAAGAACATCCTGTTGTGGGGAATCTGCTCCGGCTGGACCGAGGCGAAGGGGAAGGACGCCGACTGCTCGGTCGCCTTCAAGTATGGCATGAAGCGCGACTTCAACAAGTGGCTCGCCTCGCTCGGCCCGTCGGCCCCGGTCAAGACGCTGACCGAGCTTCGCCAGTGGAACCTGACGCACACCAAGGCCGGCTCGCTCAAGTACGGCCAGTCCAACCTCGACGTCTCCGACGAGATGGACGTCCAGGCGGACAAGGGGCGCTACGAGATGGACCGCGCCAGAGACGTCGAGCTTTCCGCAAAGCACGGCATCGACGAGGTCATGAAGGCGAACAACCTCGACGCCATCCTCTTCCCGGGCCCCGGAGGCGCCGCGATCGCCGCCCGCCCCGGCTATCCGACCGTGATGGTCCCCTTCGCGATGATTCCCAACACCCCCCAGGCCCCCGCCGCGCCGTTTCCGGAAGGATTCAACGCGAAGCCCTCTCCCTACGGCGTCAGCTTCACCGGCATGGCCTGCAGCGAGCCCAAGCTCCTCTCCCTCGGCTACGCCTTCGAGCAGGCAACGAAGCGCCGCGTCCCGCCTCCTTCCGCTCCCTAGTCCAAACTAGAATTCCGCAGCTTGGCTCTTTCGCCGGGGACTCGCGTCGGTCCCTATGAAATCGTCGGCCTGGTCGGCGCCGGAGGAATGGGAGAGGTCTACCGGGCGAGGGACCCGCGGCTCGGAAGGGAAGTCGCGGTCAAGGTTCTGCCGGCGTCCTTCGCGAGCGACCCCGATCGGCTGCGGCGGTTCGAGCAGGAGGCGAGAGCGGCGGGGGTCCTGAACCATCCCAACGTCACCGCGGTTTACGACGTCGGGACGCAGGACGGCTCGCCTTACGTCGTCAGCGAGCTCCTGGAAGGAGAGACGCTGCGGGCGGCGCTGGCCGGCGGAAGGTTTTCATCCCGAAGGACCCTCGACTACGCGGTGCAGATCGCGCGGGGCCTCGCGGCGGCGCACGAAAAAGGGATCGTCCATCGCGACCTGAAGCCGGACAACCTCTTCGTGACCCGCGACGGCAGGGTCAAGATCCTGGACTTCGGCCTGGCCAAGTTGATGGAGCGGGACAATCGGATCGGCCCGGCCACGGAGGCGCCGACGGCGGCTCCCGCCACGGAGGCCGGAGTCGTCCTGGGGACGCTCAGCTACATGGCGCCGGAGCAGGTCCGCGGCCAGCCGGCGGACGCGAGATCGGACATCTTCTCGTTCGGCGCCGTCCTCTACGAGATGCTCGCCGGCGCGCCGGCGTTTTCCAGAGCCTCGGGCGCGGACACGATCTCGGCGATCCTGAAGGAGGATCCTCGCGACTTCGTTTCGGCGGACGGCGTTCCTCCGGGCCTCGACCGGATCGTCCGCCACTGCCTCGAGAAGGATCCGGAGCGGCGCTTTCAGTCCGCGCGCGATCTGGTCTTCGGGCTCGAAGACATCTCGGACCTGTCCGGCTCCACCGGCGCGTCGCGCGTCGCGAGTCGTCCCGGCCGGCGATGGCCCTGGATCGCCGCGGCGGGAGCGGCCGTCCTGGCGGCCGCCGTTCTCCTTCTGCTGCGGGGAAAGACCGGACGCCCGGAGCCAACGGACGCGTCCGCGGCGAATCGAAAGTCGATCGCGGTGCTCCCGTTCCAGAACCTGAGTCCCGAGGCGGAGAACGCGTACTTCGCCGACGGGATGACCGAGGACATCCTGACCCAGCTCGCGAAGATCCGGGACCTGAAGGTGATCTCCCATGCTTCGGTGATCCGATACAAAGGAACGCAGAAGCCGATCCAGGCGATCGCCTCGGAGCTCGGCGTCGCCACGGTCCTTGAGGGAAGCGTGCGCCGCGCGGGCGACCGCGTCCGTATCACGGGCCAGCTCATCGACGCGAAGACCGACGAGCATCTCTGGGCGGAGACCTACGACCGAGACTTGAAGGATGTTTTCGCCATCCAGAGCGAGGTCGCCCAGCGGATCGCGGCGGCGCTCTCCGCGGCGCTCTCGCCTGCGGAGAAGAAGCGGATCGAGCAGAGCCCGACGCGCAACCTCGCCGCCTACGACCTGTACCTCAAGGGGAGGGAGCTCTACAACCATTACGTCAAGGCGGACAACGAGGAAGCGATCGGCCTCTTCCAGAAGGCGCTGGAGCTCGAGCCCGGTTTCGCGCTCGCCTATGCCGGGCTTGCGGACGCCTATGCCCAGGGCGCTCAACGCTTCGGGATGCCGCAATCCATGCTCGCGACCAGTCTCGAGATGAGCCGGAAGGCGATCGCCCTCGATCCGGAGCTGGCGGAAGGTCACAAGGCGCTCGGGCTCGTCTACTTCGTCAGGGCCGCGTACCGCGAATCGCTCGTGGAAAGCCGTCGCGCCGTCGAGATCAACCCCAACCACCAGCCCGCCATCACCAACATCGGGTTCGCGTTCTGGGCCAGTGGAAAGCCGGACGAGGCTCTCCCCTGGCTGCGGCGGGCGGTGGAGCTGGATCCCGCGGGTATCGTCGCGCTGGCCGGCTTGAGCGGTTGTTACTACACCCTGGGCGAGGCTGCCGAGGCGGAGCGCGGACTGAAGCGGAGTCAGATGCTCCAGCCAAGAGCCAATCAAGCTCACCTGTACCTGACTCTCGTCTATCTCGGTGAGCGCCGCGATGAAGACGCCCTCCGGGAGATCCGCAGCGCTCTGGCCATGTCTCCGGACGATGCCAGGGTGCTTTACCTCATGGGCATCGCGGAGCTCGTGACGGGCAATCCGGATCGGGCCCGGCCCCTGCTCGAACAGTCCCTTTCCCGCCTGCGAAGCACGAGAGTGGGCAACCGGATTCTCGGAGCGGGAGCTGAAACCAACCTTGCCTACCTCCACCTTCGAGCAGGGGAGCGCGCGCCCGCTGAAAAGCTGATCGAGGAGAGCCTCACGACCGATCGCCAGGCGGAGAAAGACGGCAACCAGGATTGGAGCGTGCCGTTCGATACCGCCTGCGTTCACGCGCTCCGGGGGAAGAAGGACGAGGCGTTCCGATGGCTGGACAAGGCCATCGAGGCCGGCTGGCGCGGATGGCCTCTGGGCACCCGGACCCCGCTCCTGGATTCCCTGCGGGCCGACGCGCGTTTCCAGCGGGTGGAATCCCGCCTGGCGGAGCTCGTCCGCCAGGCGAGAAAGAATACCGGCCTTCCCTAGAAGTCCACGCGGCTCGACAGGCCGAACGTCCGGGGCTGGTTGGTCAGGTAGCCGATCCTCGCGCGCGTGCCGCGCTCGCGGTCGAGGGCCAGGAACGCCCGCTCGTCGGTGATGTTGTTGACGTAGAGGGCCACATCGAAAGAGCCGTGCCGGACCCCGAATCTCATGTTGAGAAGGTCGTAGGCCGGGAGCTCGGCGGTGTAGTGGAATAACTGCTGCGTCAGCGGACCGCCGATCGTGTTCTTGCCGAAGGAAGTCATGTCGAGAGTCCCGAGCAGGTCGTCGCCGACCTGCGTGAAGCGCGGTCCCACGTGCTGGAAATTCGAGGTGACATAGCCCAGGAACCCCGGGCTGATCGGCTGCTGGAAGGTCAGCGTCGCGGCGCCCTGGATCCAGGGGATGCTCGGGAGCTTCTTGCCCTCTTCGATGCCGGAGACGATGTTGCCGGCGCCGTCCCGGACGGTCGACCGGAGCTTGGCGTCGGTGTAGCTCGCCGAGATGTCGAAGTCGAAGTGGTTCCCGATCGGCATCGCGAACTCGAGCTCGCCGCCGACCGAGCGCGCCTTCGGAACGTTGAAGATGAGTCGCGAGGAGCATGAGCCTGCGGTCACCGTGACCTGGAGGTCGGAGATGTCCACGTAGAACGCCGAGGCGTTCAGCGTCCCGCGGCCGTTGAAGATCGCCGACTTGGATCCGATCTCGTAGTTCCACGCCGTTTCGTCCTTCCAGGTGTCCCTTCCGGAAAACGTCACGAGATCCTGCGGCGTGCACAGGGGCACGTTCAACGGATCGTTGACGCCGCCGAGCCGGAAGCCCTTGGACGCCTGGAAGTTCACGTTGGTGTTGTCCGTTGCCTTCCAGCTCAGGATGAACCGGGGAGCGACTCCGTCGGCCTTGACCGTCCCCGGCTGGGAGACGACCTTCGTGCCGGTGTCGTCGTGGGCGAAGATCCCGTCGAAGACCTGCTCCTTGTCCTCCTTGTAGTGGTAATAGCGCAGGCCGCCGGTGAAGGAAAAGCGCGGTGTGAAAAAGTACGTCCCTTCGCCGAAGACGGCGACCTGGTCGAGCCCGTAGGAGAGGTCGGAGAAGAAAAGGACGTCCTTGGGCGCCCGCAGGCCCTTCGTCGGGATGCCGGTGGCGGCCTCGAAACCCGTCACCGGCAGGCTCTGGCCGTAGGCCCTGTGGGTGTGCCCGTAGAAGACGCCCCCGACCCACTTGAAGCGGTCCTTGCCGCCGGAGAGCCGCAGCTCCTCCGTCACAGACCACGCGCTGGTCGCGTCGTTTAAGGGCGCGTTCAACGTGTAGACCTTCTCGGCCAGGCCGATCGACCCGCCCGTGATCGATCCGGTCAGCGCCGTCGCGTCGCGCACGACGAGGATGTCGCGGTGTGTGTAGGACGTGATCGACGTCAGGAGCAGGTCGCCGAAGATGTATTTGAAGTTCAGGTCGCCCAGGACGAACTTGTCGGTCGTCGGCTCGTCGATCTGGGTAAAGAGCTGGCGCTCGCCAAGCGTCACCTTGGGCCGCGTGGTCGTATAAGGGTTTGCCAGGATGTTGAAGATGTCGATGCGGTTCCAGCCGTCCATCTTGAGCGTCTGATAGAAGATTCGGGGGGTGATGGAGATGTCCGGGGTGGGCTCGAACGAGACCGCCCCCCGGATCCCGGTGCGATCGCCGGTGTTGACGTTCTCCTTGACGGTGAAACCCCCGCCCACAGTATTGTTCGGCTGCACGGCGTCCATCCAGCCGGCGAAGCGGTCGTAGTAGCCCGACAGGCGCATGGCGATCTTGTCGGTCAGCGGCGCGTTGAAGCCGACCTTGGCGCTCCCGCCCGCGTTGCCCGTGTCAATCAGGTTCGCGTTGAACTCGCCGAAGTAGCGGGTGACGCCCTGCTCCGGCAGGTTGGTGATGTAGCGCACCGTGCCGCCCTCCGACCCGGACCCGAAGAGGGTGCCCTGCGGCCCGCGCAGGACCTCCACGCGGTTGACGTCGAAGAGGTCGATGTCCGGTGTGAACAGCGACAGCGAGATGACCGACTCGTCGAGATACGAGCCGACGTTCTCCTTGACTCCCGGCTGATCGCGCGCGATCTGGCCCGAGGAAACGCCGCGGATCGCGACCTGGCTCTGCCCGGGCCCGAGGTTCTGCACCGAGAAGCCGGCCACGTTCGCCGCGACTTCCTCGATGTTGTCGACGCCGCGCTCCCGCAGGTCCGCCTCGGTCGGCGCGGTGACGGAGAAGGGCGTGTTGCGGATCGTCTCCTCGCGCTTCATCGCGGTGACCGTGACCTCCTCGGCGACCCTCACGTCGAACGTCACGTCCACCACGAGCCTCGCGTCGACAGCGAGCTGCTTGTCTCTCTGGATCACTTCGCGGAAGCCCGACATCGTCGTCGCGACCGAGTAGCGGCCCGCGTTAAGGCCGCCGACCTCGTAGGCTCCGGTCGCGGAGGTCCGGACCACGCGCGTCGCCCCCGTGTCCTGGTTGGTCACGGTCACGGTGGCGCCGACGACCGGCACGCCGGTCGCGTCACGGACAATCCCCACGATTCGTCCTCCTCCGGCCTGGCCCAGGGCCGGCAACACCGAGAGGACGAGGAGCAGGCAAACCAGGGTGTGAGTTCGTGGCCTGAACATGGGAAAGCCTCCTTCCAAAAGGCCTCGTCATGCCGAAGCTGTCTCGTAGCTTAACGCGGTTCTTACCAAAGCGCGGCGGCTGTCGTCATGCCGGGACGGGGAAAGCGCGCGATCCCGATCCTCATACGCCCCGGAGCCGTCACGGCTGCCATGCCCGTAATCCGGAACCGGTGCGGGGCGTCCACGACGAGCTCGCCCCGACGTTCGGCAAGCCGACCGGCGACGCCGACATGAAAACCGAAGGAATTTCCGGAATTTCCCGAATGACTTCATCGGGACCGCAAGGCTCTGATGACCCCTACGACGGAGGCAATCGCGTGAGGCCGACACGGTGGCGTTTCACGACGGATAGGGGAGGAGCCATGAAAACGGGGCGGTTTTTCGAAGCGGCGCTTCTGGCAATGGGTCTGATGCTCGGCGCTCGGACGGCGGCCGCCCAGGTCGTCACCACGCTTGCAGGATCGGGCGCGATCGGCAGCGCGGAAGGCAAGGCGGCGTCGGCGTCCTTCTCGTACCCGCAAGGTCTCGCGGTGGACTCGTCCGGAAACGTTTACGTCGCCGACGGGAGCCTGAAGATCCGGAAGGT
>DATFWF010000158.1:0-9324 GCA_035259605.1 Thermoanaerobaculia bacterium | reverse complement strand
GCCGAGAAGGACGCCTCCGACAAGTCGAAGGCGGAGGCGGCGGCCGCCGTGGCGGCCCTCGACCTCCAGAAGAGGGACCTGGAAACCCAGATGGCGACGCTCGCGGTCGAGAACCAGCGCATCGCGGCCGAGCGCGACGCCCTGGCGTCGAGGCTGGTCGGCGCCCTGGCGACCGTGGCCGAGACGCAGAGCACGGCGCGCGGGGTCGTCGTCAATCTCTCCGACATCCTCTTCGACACGGGAAAGGCGACGCTGAAGCCGGAAGCGCAGGTCGCGCTGGCGAAGATGTGCGGGGTCCTTTCGGTCTTCCCGAACATGAACCTGCGGGTCGAGGGGCACACCGACTCGACCGGCACCGACGAGATCAACAACAAGCTCTCGCGCGAGCGCGCGGCGACCGTCGTCGTGTTCCTCCAGGGCCAGGGGATCCCGGGGGCGCGGATGACCTCCGACGGCTACGGCTCGAAGTTCCCGGTCGCGCCGAACGAGACCAGCGACGGCCGCGCGAAGAACCGGCGCGTGGAAGTCATTGTCGCCGAAGGAGTGATCGCGGCCCCGTCCCGGTAAAGACGAGCGGACCTTCCCCGGCGGCGCCCAGACCGCACCGGGGCGCCGCGGGCGGCCGCCGGCAGGTCCGAGGGGGATAGACCATGGTCGCCACGACGCCCGCGCCTGTCCGGCAAGCGTCGCCACTTGCGCCCGCGAAGGTTCTGCGAGCCCGGCGCCGGGTCGAGCGGACGCCGGAGATCGTCGAGCGCTTCCTCGAACCCCGGCCCTCCGTCGCGGAGAGGATGGCGGCCGGCAAGGAGCTCCGCCGGCGTGTCCCGCGAAGCGACCACGCGATCTATTCGCCGCCTCGCTCGCGGCCCGACCCGGTGGAGATCCTGATCAGGCAGGCGAAGACGCGGACTCCGAAGCTCGTCCCGCTCCGCTACGCCCGGATGCTCACGTCTCAGTTCGCGTTTCTGCGAGGGGCTGCCGCGATCATGGCGTCGGACCTCCGCTCGACGCCGGTGACGGGGTTGAACGTTCAGGCCTGCGGCGACATGCACCTGGCCAACTTCGGGATCTTCGCCTCGGCGGAGCGAAACCTCGTTTTCGGCATCAACGACTTCGACGAGACCCTGCCGGGTCCCTGGGAATGGGACGTCAAGCGCCTGGCGGCGAGCGCGTTCGTCTGCGTCCGCTTTCTCGGGGGCAGCAAGGCCCTGGCCGAGGAGGCCGTCCGGGCGGCGGTCGCCGCATACCGGGCGCGCCTGCGGGAATTCTCCCGGATGGGACACCTCGAGCTCTGGTATTCGCGCATCGACGAGAGCGCGGTGCTCGCGGCGCTAGCCTCGCATCCGCTGTCGCAGGCCCAGGCCAAGCAGTACTTCAGCAAGGCCCGGAAGCACACGAACCTGCAGGTCCTGGACAAGATGACGGCCATCGTGGACAACCGGCGGCGAATCGTGGAGGACCGGCCGCTCATCGTGCGGGAGACCCGCACGACGGAGGGCCAGCCCATTCGCCAGTCGCTCGAGCTGCTCCTGCGCTCCTACCTTCCGACCCTGAACCCGGACCGGCGGAGGCTCCTGGCGAAGTACCAGATCGTGGACGCCGCGCGCAAGGTCGTCGGCGTCGGCAGCGTCGGCCTGGCCTGCTGGGTCATCTTCCTCCACGGGCGGACGGACAACGATCCGCTCTTCCTGCAGGTCAAGGAAGCGCAGCCCTCCGTGCTGGAGACGCACGGCGGCTTGAAGCACGGGCTGGAGAGCGAAGGGCGCAGGATCGTCGAAGGCCAGCGGCTGATCCAGGGAGCCCCCGACATCTTTCTGGGTTGGGGCCGGGTGGGCCGGTTCCAGCTCTACGTCCGCCAGCTCCGCGATATGAAAGGCGGCATCGAGCTTCACCCCGGCACGTCCCAGGCCCGGACGCTTCCGGACTACTGCGAGCTGTGCGGCTGGGCGCTCGCGCTCGCGCACGCGAGAAGCGGCGCCGCGGCGGCCATCGCGGGTTACGTCGGCACGAGCGAGGCGTTCGACGACGCCCTCGTGAAGTTTGCCCGGGCGTACGCGGATCAGAACGACCGGGACTACGAGCTGCTCGTGAAAGCCGCGCGGCAGCGGCGGATTCCCGTGGCCCGAGCCGCCGCGCAGCCGCGCCCGCCGGGCCCGGCGAAGAAGACGCGGAAGAAGCGGAAATAGCGGGGCGAGTCAGCCGCCCACGTCCACCTTGGTGATGTCCGGGCGGAAGAAGAGCGCCACCGTCCAGTCGAGGATGATCCGGAGCCGCCGGTCCCAGCGCGGCATCTGGAGCAGGTAATAGGTCCGGCGCAGCCACCAGGCCGGGAAGCCCGAGAGCCGGAAGCCGAAGACCCTCGCGACCGCGGAGGTGTGGCCGAGCGCCGCCATGGTTCCGAGGGAATCGAAGACGAACGGCGCGAGCGGCCGACCCTCGATCGCCGCCGAGAGGTTGCGCGCCAATTGCCGGGCTTCGCGGACCGCGTGCTGGGCGAGCGCCGGATACGGGCGGCCACCCTTGCCCGGGATCGTAGCGCAGTCGCCGAGCGCCCACACCTCCGGGTGGCTGCGGCTGCGCATCGTCGCATCCACGTCGATCCGACCTTTGCCGTCGTGCGCCACGGGGATTGCTGCGGCGGCCGGGTTCGGGACTATGCCCGCGACGAGGACGATGGTTCCCGTCTCGATCGTTTCCTCAGCAAGGTGGACCCGTCCGGGCTCGAGGAACCGGACGGGAGTAGAGACTCGAATGTCCGCCCCGCGCTTGCGGAGCACGCGCGTCGCCTCGGCCGCGAGCGAAGCGTCGATCTCGGGCAGCGTTCGCGCGGTCGCCTCGAAGAGCAGGAAGCGCAGCTCCTCGGCGCGAATCCGCGGGTAGTACCGGAGGATGTCGCCGGTGAAGGCGGTGAGCTCGCCGAGGAGCTCGATCCCGACCAGTCCGCCTCCGACGATGACGAAGGTGAGGTTCGCGCGGCGCCGCGCCTGGTCCGAAGCCGCGTCTGCGCGCTCGAACCGCTCAATGACGTGGTTTCGGAGGAGCATGGCGTCCGCCATCGTCTTGAACGTGAACGCGGCCGCGGACCCCGGGATCAGCGACTCGTTGGTCGTCGCTCCGAGCGCCACGACCAGGTGGTCCCAGGGAAGCTCCTCGACGCCGCCTTCCGGCGCCGCCAGCCGGACCGTCTTCTTCCCGAGGTCCGCGGATTCGAAGACCGCCTCGACGAAGCGGGCGCGCTTCAGGACCGGCCGGATCGGCTGCGCGCAGTGCCGAAGCTCCAGCTTCCCGGAACACGCCTCGAAGAGAAGCGGCGTCAGGACGAAGAAGTTCTCGCGGCTGACGAGCGTGATCTCGACATCCGGTCCGCACAGGCGCTCGAGGTGGCGCGTCGCCGAGACTCCGCCGAACCCCCCGCCCAGCACCACGATCCGCGCAGGCCGTTCCATCTCTCAGAAATAGCGGCGGCCGTCGAAGAAGATTCGGAGGAATCCGAAGTACCGGGTCTTGACGGGCGGAGAGCCGAGGTCCGGGCGGCCGACGACCTCGGCGTCGAGCGGACGGTCGAACCCGCCTCCGATCTGAATCAGGGTGCTGAAGGCGTAGCGGGTTCCGTATTCGCGGAAGGGCCGGATCTCAACGACCGGAAAGTCCCACTGGATCGACTTGAGCGCGATCGGAGCGACGACCGGGCCGCTGGCCGTGTTCAGGACGGTCAGGAAGGCGTTCTTCGTTTCGAACCCGAAGAGCGTCGCTCCGACTTCGCGCCCCACCACGAACTGCACCTTCCCGGCCGGCGTGTTGAGCCTGGTCTGCCACGGGATCAGGCCGCCGTCGGTCGCCGTGATGGCCATCTTCTCCAGGGCCTTCGGGTCCGTGAAGACGAGAAGCGGCGTCGCCAGAAGAAGGTCGCCGGGAAGCAGCCAGAACGGGATGCGGAACCGGAATTGGGCGCCCGACCGCGCCGGGACGCCGGGGACGAACTGCTGCAGGAGCGGATCGCTCGGGCAGTTGGGCTTGCAGGTCCCGGTGGACGCCGTCTGGCTGACGACACCGGCCGAGAGATACAGGAGCCCGTCGCCGGAGTCGCCGAGCAGTCCGTCGAGGCCGACGCCGATGCGAGCGCCGACGTCGAGCGCGCCCTGCACTCCTCCCGACGTCCCTTCCGAGAAGCCGCCCCCGGCGCCGTTGCCCGAGACGCCGCTGACGACGCCGATGAACGGGCCGAGCTCGGCGCGGAATCGCGGGAGCGAAGCGAACCCGGGCCCTCGGAAGGGGATCGGCGACTCCAGGAGGATCGTGTAGAAGACCGGTTTCAGCGGCTCCGGCGCCTGCCAGTCCGGCGTGCGCTCGGCCTTGCAGACGTCGAAGCCTCCGCCGATGAGATCCGGAGGACCTTCGATCGAGGAGAGGGTCCGGTGCAGGTCCGAGCCGGGATCCGCCGCGTCGGCGATTTGCGACATGCTGTCCCGAACCGCCCTTCCCGCGCGCTCGAGGTCGTTCTCGCGCATGTGGCCGTCGCCGAAGAGGAGCATCGGCTGGTGAGCCCATGTCTCGGCGTCGATGCCGTGCTCATTGTAGTAGTCGTGGGTTCCCTTCCTCTCGGCTGCGTTCCCCCAGGAGCCCGCGATGTGTCCCGCGGCGAACGCGTCCTCCAGGAAATGCAGGGCGAAGGATTCGAGCGCGATCACGCGCCTCAGCTCCGCGCTCCGGGATTCCGAGGCGCCGCCCTCGCGGAGCGTCGCGGCGGCGTGGAGCGCCGCGGCGTGGTAGAGGACGTAGAGGCCGTAGGCGTTCAGCTCGGCGCCGCGGCCGAGAGCCATCCGGATGTACTCGACCGGGTCCTCTCCCTGCCGCGCGAGGAGAAAGTGCGCGTTGTTGCTGCCGGCGCGCGTCGAGTAGTCGCGGTCGGCGCGCTCGAGGCCGAGGTCCCCGTTCGCCTGCGCGTTGCGGCGCTGGCTCTCGTTCTTCGCCGACAGGATCTTCGCGCTCGTGCGCGAGGAGACGGCGGCGACCGGCAGGATCCAGTCGCTCTCGAGGATCGCCTCCAGCATGGTCTTCGGAGAGCAGGAGTGGTCGCCGGCGATCGCGGGCCAGGCGGCGAGGTCGATGCACGCCGGGTCGTGGCCCTGGTCGCCGGCGCTCGGCTGCTCGCAGAGGCGCTTCTCGTAGCCCTGCCGGGCCTCCTGCCAGAGCCGCTGGATCCCGCCCTGGCGCTTCGGCTCGAGCTGCTCGATCCCGCGGGCGGTGATCGCGCGGTGCTCGGAATAGAGCCAGGCCTTCGCGGGCGAGACGCCGAGCGCCAGGGCGCACGCAGAGAGGAAGGCGGCCTTCTTCAAGCGGGCCGTTCTTCCCGCCCTCACCGCATCGTCTTGCGCACGTCCTCGAGCATGGCGTCGGCCGCGCTCATCTCGATCATGCCGAGGCGCGGGTATTCCAGGTCCACGATGACGTAGACGGTCGCCGCAATCACGAGAGCGAATGCGAACCGGTGGAAGGGGCTTCGGGTCTGGCCGCTCCCCATCGCGTATCCCGCCAGCAGCGAGGAGGCGAGGGCGAGAGCGGCGAGCATGAGAAAGACGATGAACGGCGGGTGAATCCTCGCCGACATCGTCCGCGTGGTGGTGATGTCGAACATCTCGTTCAACGCGGGAACGAGCAGCAGGCAGGCGGTCATCGACTCCGAGGCGCGGCACGCGGAGACGGAAGCCTTCCAGATCTCTCCCTGCATCGTGGCGGTTTCCGCGGCCGCGGCCGCGGCCTCGTCCGGCCGGCCTCCCGAGAGGGCCCGGAAGCGCCGGAGGCGCGTGTCGAGATATCGGCGGAAGAGGTCCCGGAGCTGCGGCTGAGTGTCGGCAGGAAGCAGGTCGAGCCTCAGCCAGGCGGTGCCGACGGCGTTGGCCTCGACGGCGACGAGCTTGCGCCGGGAGTCCAGGCGGTCGACGGCTCCCGAGAAGGTCAGCGCGATCACGAGGCCGAGAAGCGCGAAGACGGCGGTCTCCACCGTCCCTGCCCCGGTTCCCTCGTGCCCGTGCGCCTCCGCCCTCTGCCCGAGGCGGCGCCCGAGCTCCAGCGTTGCGAGCGTCGAGCCGAAGAGGCCGACGGCGACCAGGACGACGACGAACGTGAAATTCATTTTGGGTGCGCCGGCGATTGTATCCACACCCCGGGGGGCGCGAGGCCCCCCGGGATCGACGGACGTTAGAAGACGAAGCGGGCGGAGAACTGGAACATGCGGGGCGGGTCCACGTTGGCGAAGGCCGGGATGACCGAGCTGGCGGTGCCCGCGGCGGCGAGCTGGCCGAAGGTCGAGACCGGCGCCTCCGCGTTGCCCCAGAGGGTCTGGCCGCGGCCGAGGTAGTTGCCGTGGTTGAAGAGGTTGAAGCCCTCGACGCGGAGGATGACGCTCGCGCCCCCGCCGACCCTCACCTGGCCTTCGACGAAGGCGTCCACCGACTGGGTCATGCTCCCGCGGAAATCCGACTTGGAGATGACCTGCCCGTTGACGACGGGACGGTCGTTGTTGACGCCGTCGCCGTTGTTGTCCACGCCGGTGGTGGCGTTGAAGGGCCGCGCCGAAGCGAACTGCCCGAGCGCCCCGACCGAGATGTCGAAGGGGAGGCGGTAGACGAGAGAGACGACGCCGCGGTGGCGCTGGTCTACGACGCTCGGACCGCGCTCCTCTTCGCCGAGGCGCGCGATGTTGCTGTCGTTGGGACCGATGCCGTTGCCGTCCGGCTCGGTGGTGTTCGTCGCCTTGGACAGCGTGTACGTGACGAGCGCCTCGAGCTTCGGATTGCGATAGTGAAGCTGCGTCTGCAGGGCGTTGTACTCGGCTTCACCCAGGTTCATCAGGACGTTGACCTGCCTCACGCCGCCGTTGACCGGAAGGATGGGACGGGTCGCGTTGGCCGCGGTGACGCTCCGGACCTGGCCGGGAGCGGTGCGGTCGAAGGGGGTCGGGGCGTTCAAGTCCACCGTCCGGTCGATGTTGTCCAGGCGCTGGTGGACGTAGTCGGCGGCCAGGAGGAACCCATGGGAGAGATCCCGCTCGCCGCCGATCGAGATGACCTGGCTGCGCGGATTGACGAGCTTGTCGGGGTAGTTCGGAAGCAGATCGAAGTTCAATCCGTATCGGGCGAACTGGGCCCGGTAGAAGTCGCGCTGCCCCGCCTGGATCGTGATGTCGCGCGCCGGGAGCTGCGAGGGCGGCAGGACCTTCGGGTCGAACGCGATCGGCACGCAGGTCAGACAGGTCGGGAACCCGAACTGCCCGGGGACCGCGGTGTAAGTCGTCAGGCCGTCGAGGCCGTTGACCAGGTAGCTCGCGACCGCGTTGGTGCGGATCTGGGTGTAGTACATCCCGTAGCCGCCGCGGATCGAAGTGCGCGCGTCGCCTCCCGGGTGCCAGCCGAAGCCGACGCGGGGAGAGATGTTGGTCGTGGCGTCGGTCAGGGTCTGGAGGTCGTAGCGCAGGCCGACGTCCACGGTCACGTCGGGATGCGGCCGAAGGCTGTCCTGCGCGAACACGGCGACGAGCCACTGCTTCAAGTCATAGCTGTGGATGCCGAAGTCGATCGGCTGCGTGTAGCTCTGCACGTCGTTCAAGGTGAGCTGGTCGAGGGGGGCCGTCGTGCCGGGCTTGAACGTGAACGTGCCGAGGACCGCGGTGCCCGGCTCGCTGCCGGTTCCGCCGGACTGATGGCGGGCAACGTTGAAGCCGAACCGGAAGGAGTTCATGCCCGTCGTCCAGGAAAGCGTGTCGGCGAACTGGAACTGGCGGCTGAAGAGGTCGGACACCCGCGACTGCCCGACGGTGAAGGGCACGTTGCCGGCGCGTGTGTAAACCGTCGAGAGGTTTTGCGCTTCCCAGTCCGTGACCGGATCGCCGTCCAGGTAGCCGATGCGCGCCTCGTTGACGAGGTCCGGGGAGAGGACCGCGGTGTGATTGGCCTGGGCCGTCCACCCTTTCCGCGAGTACCGGCGGGCGACGCTCGGGGCGCTGGTGCCGCCGACGGCGTCCTGCGGGTTGTCGTCGTAGAACCAGTCGTAGTTGAAGCGGAACATCAGGTTCTGGCTGTCGGTCAGCTTGTGGTCCGCTCGCGCGTCCACGAGGGTCTGCTTGTAGTGGCCCGTCCACTCGAGGCTGCCGTCCGCCGGCAGGACGAAGGAGGGAAGAGTCGAGGAGAGCTGCGCCACGCGATTCTGGGCCGTGTAGTCGGCCGCGGCGAAGAAGAACGTCCTGTCGCGGAAGATCGGTCCTCCGACCGAGGCCGAGCCCTGGTTCAGCGTGTCCGGGATGTCCACGGGGGAAATCGAGTTGAGCGTCGTGGGCGTCACGCATGTCGAGACCGAGTCGGGGCAGAAGTTGTTCGTCGAAAACGACTTCGCCTGGAGGCTTCCGCCCGAGCGGTTCAGGTAGAGCAGGTCGCCGTGCAGGTCGTTGGTTCCCGACTTGGTCACCATGTTGAGGGCGGCGCCCGAGGTCCACCCGTACTCCGTCGAGAAGGAGTTCGACAGGACCGCGACCTCGCGGACGGCGCCGATCGGCACCGTGGCGATGACCGTCTGGCGGCCCCACCCCTCGTCGTTGGTGCCGCCGTCGATCGTGAAGGTGGTCGCGCGCCGCGAGCCGACCCCGGTGATGAAGTAGGTCGTGTTGACGAAGAGGTCTCCCGTCCCCTTGCCCTGGCGGAAAGCGGCGTTCATGAGCGGGAGGGTCGAGACCTTGCGGCCGAGGATCGGGAGCTCCTTGATTTGCGTGTCCTCCAGCCGCAGGCCGAGCTGGGCGTCGGCGCGGACCCCTTCGGCCGTGCCGAAGACGGTGACTTCGCTCTTGGCGCCGACGACCTCGAGCTTGAACTTCACTTTGGCCTGCTCCCCGTCCCGAAGCTGCAGGTTGTTGACGTCGGGAGCGGTGAAGCCCGCCATCGAGACGGAGACCTTGTAGACGCCGTTCAACGGCAGCGCCGCCATCGTGACCGACCCGTCGGGGCCGGTCGCCGCCTGGCGCGAGGAGCCGGTGGCGGTGTTGGTGACCGTCACCGCCGCGCCGGGCACGACCGCGCCCGAGGGATCGGTGACGACCACCTGGATGCCCGCGTTGTTGGGCGCCTGGGCCGCCGCGGGCAGAACGGCCAGCGTCAAGCCGGCCAGGATGAGAAATGTCCGTTTCATCGGTTCTCCTTTGTCGATTCGCTCTCGCACTCGATTTCGAATGTGGGCGGCGCGCGGCCGCGAGGCGTCCCGGAGAGGACGCTCCAGGAACGCGAAAGGAGAGCTACTCCCTCAGCGGGAGGTTCAGGAGAAGAGGCGGGAACGCGGGGG
>DATFWF010000157.1:0-2170 GCA_035259605.1 Thermoanaerobaculia bacterium | reverse complement strand
GCCTGGACCGGCTCGCCGGCGGCGATTCCCGGAAGATCACGCGCTACACGACACGCGATGGCCTGCCGGCCGACCATGTCAACGCCCTGTTGCGCGACCGCACGGGCGCGCTGTGGGTGGGGACGTGGGGAGGCGGCCTCGCGCGGATGCTCGGTGCGCGATTCGAGCCGCTAGGAGCCGACGCGGGCGTGGGCCGGTACGTCAACACGATCTACCAGGGACGCGGCGAATCGGTCTGGATCGGGACGACGGACGGCCTGAGCATCTGGGACGGCGCGCGGATGGCCGGCGCGGCGAAAATGCGCGAGATGCCGGCCGCGGTCGAGGCCGTTTACGAGGACAAGGACGGCTACGTCTGGATCGGGACGCGGCGAGACGGGCTTTTCCTCTTCCGCGATGGGCGCCTGAAGCGGATCACCACCCGCGAAGGGCTCTTCGACAACCTGGTCGGAACGATCCTCGAGGATGGCGGCGGCCATTTCTGGCTGACCTGCAACAGGGGGATCTCCCGTGTTTCGCGCCGGGAGCTCCTGGAGGTCGTTGATGGAAAGCGCGCCGCGGTCGTGGCCCGCGCATTCGGCACCGGCGACGGAATGCCCAATCGCGAATGCGATTTCGGACAGGGATCCGTCCGGGCCCGCGACGGCCGGCTCTGGTTCGCGACGGTCGGCGGCGCGGTCGCGATCGATCCCGCCCGACTCCTGGCGAACACGGTGCCTCCGCCCATCCACATCGAAGAGGTGCTGGTGGACGGCGAAGCGCTCCCGCGCGGCGTGTCGGGCACGATCGCGTCGGGCAACCGGCGGCTGGAGTTTCGCTACGCCGGATTGAGCCTCGGTGAGCCCGCCGGCGTGCGGTACCGGTACCGCCTCGAGAGTTTCGACGAGGACTGGATCGACGGCCGCGAAGCGAGGGCCGCGCACTACACGAACGTTCCGCCGGGCTCCTACCGTTTTCGGGTCACGGCGGCCAACGCGGACGGCGTCTGGAACACCGCGGGCGCCTCCTACGATTTCGAGATTGCCAGCCCGTTCTGGCGCCGCCCGTGGTTCGCGGCGATCGTGCTCGGAATGGCCGCCGCCATCGTTTTCGCGATTCTCCAGACCCGGGTGGCCAGGCTGCGCCGAGAGAAGGCGCTGGAAGCGGAGTTCTCCCGGCAGTTGATCTCGTCCCAGGAGAACGAGCGGCAGCGTCTCGCGCGAGAGCTTCACGACGGGCTCGGCCAGAACCTCCTCGTCATCGGCAACTGGGCGCGCATGGCCTCCGGATCGCTCGACTCTCCCGACCGCGCTCGCCCGCAGCTCGACGTCATCACGGAGACGGCGGCGCAGTCCTTGAAGGAGATCCGCGCGATGACCCGGGCGCTCCAGCCGTACGAGATCGAGCACGTCGGATCCAGCGAGGCGATCAAGGCGATGCTCGCCCGCGTCGGCGAGTCCTCCGGCATCGCGATCACGGCGGACATCGAGGAGCTGGGCGGCGCGCTGCCGCCCGACGCGGGGATCAACCTGTACCGTATCGTCCAGGAGACGATGTCGAACATCGTCAAGCACGCGCAAGCGACGGAGGCGCGGGTGACGCTCCGGCGCGGGCCGCGGGGGCTGGAGCTCTCGGTCTCCGACAACGGCCGCGGGCTCATGCCGTCGCCCAATGGCCATCCCGCGGAGGGCGGGTTCGGTCTTCGCAGCCTTTCGGCCCGCGCGAAGCTCCTCAACGGGACCTGCCGGATCCACTCGACGCCGGGACAGGGGACGACGGTCGTCGTCGAGGCCCCGCTCGTGGAAGCGAGCGCGCCTTGAAGAAGATCCGGATCGTCATCGCCGACGACCATCCGATCTTCCGGCAGGGGCTCCGGCAGATCATCGAGGCCGAGCCGGACCTGAGCGTGGTGGCCGAGGCCGCCAACGGACAGATCGCGCTCGAGGAGATCCGGCGCCACCTGCCCGACGTGGTCGTCCTCGACGTGCAGATGCCCGTCCTGGGCGGATTCGGCGTAGCCCAGCAGCTCGCCGGGAAGGAGCGCGCGGGAGTCGTGTTCCTGACGATGCACAGCGAGGCCGCCATGCTGGACCGCGCCTTCGAGGCCGGCGCGAAAGGTTACGTGCTGAAGGACGCCGCTCTTTCGGAGATCGTCCAGGCCATCCGCTCGGTCGCCGCGGGGCGCACGTTC
>DATFWF010000156.1:0-14378 GCA_035259605.1 Thermoanaerobaculia bacterium | reverse complement strand
CAACCCTCCCGCCGCGAGCCAGGCCGCCGCCGCCGACTCCCGGCACGCGTAGGTGTCCGGGTCGAATTGCGTGAAGTCCCGGGCCGCCGTCGCCCTGACGCCCTCGATCAATCCCGGAGTGTGGATCGCCGCCAGCTCTTCCGACTTCGCCTCGCGCGCGGGGACCTTCTCGCACCTCGCGATCAGGCCCTCGCGGCCGAGGAAATCGTGGATCGCCTTCAGCCTCGCCGGATTCTCCGGGTGCTCGTAAGGCGCCTTGTGCAGGAGAAACCGGTCGTCGTAAACCAGCCCCGTCCCGGACGTCTCCGATTTCATGCTCGAGCGCCATTCTCTTCCAACGGGACCTCGTGTCGTCGGGGAGGGGCTTGCCCCTCCCGCCCGGTCGTGCTCCGCTGACCCGCCGGAGTCGGGGCGGGGCGCGGTTTGTGGAAGAGAGGGCTCCTCGATCGCAGCCAGAGAAGCCCCGCGAGGAAGAGCAGCCCGTAGAGAAGCACGATCAGGACGGTCGCTCCCGGCCCTCGGCGGGGCGGCCTGGGCGCGTCAGCCACGCAGAGCCGAGGCAAGCTCGGCGGCGGCCGTCACCGGCGCCCGGCAGGAGAAGTTCCGGCACACGTACGCCTTCGCCGTTCCGTCCTTAGAGCCTCTCGAAGCGACGAGAGGGAGGATGTCGGCGAGCGTCTCCTTCGCATCGGCGTGCGCCACGACGCGGTTCGCCCGGGGGGTCGCGAAGACCTCCTCCCGGAGAGCCTCGAAGTCCGGCCTTCCGGGATCTCCCGAGAGGACGATCTCCGGAGCGTCGCCCGTCGCGTAATCGAGCGCGGCGAGCATGCGCGGGAGCGCCGTGCCGGCCCTTTCGAGATAGGTCGAGAAGATCGAAAACACCCGCTCGGCCCTCTCGCGGTGGCGCTGATCGCCGGTGAAGCTGGAAAGCCGCAGCAGATTCATCGCGGCGACGGAGTTGGAAGACGGCGTGGCTCCGTCGAAGATCTCCCTGGGCCGCAGGACGAGGCCGTCGTGGCTCTCCGCGGCGAGGAAGTAGCCGCCGGAGGGATCGAAGAACAGCCGGTCGAGCTCGCCCTGCAGCTCGAGGGCCGCGCGGAAGTACGCCGGCTCGAAGGTCGCCTCGTAGAGGTCGAGAAGCGCCTCGACGAAGTTCGCGTAATCGGAGGCGAACCCGGGAATTCCGGCCTCGCCGTCCTTCTGGCGGTGGAGGAGCTGACCGTCCTTCCGGCAGTCGCGCAGGATCCGGTCGGCCGCCGTCCTCGCCGCCTCCTCGTACCGCGGCTCGGAGAGAACCCGCCCCGCCAGCGCGAAGGCGGAGATGGCGAGAGCCGTCCAGTCGGTCAGGAGCTTCTCGTCGCGCCCCGGCCAGATCCGCCGGGAGCGGACTTCGTACATCCGCCGCCGCGAGTCCTCGAGGATCCGGGAGATCTCCCCCTCGCTCCTTCCGAACCGCTCCGCGAGATCCGGGATCCCGGCGGCGATGGAGAGGACCGTCTGCCGGTCCTCGAAGTTCCCCTCCGGCGTGACGCCGAAGCGCGCGGCGACGATCGGCGCGGCGTCCCTGCCCACCGCCGCCTCCAGCGACTCCGGGTCCCAGACGTAGAAGAGCCCCTCGCGCCCTTCCGAATCCGCGTCCTGCGCGGCGTAGAACCCGCCGCCGGAGCCGGGAGTCATCTCCGCGAGCAGGTAGTCCAGGGTCTCGCGCGCGATCCGGGCGCTGTCGGGATCGCCGAAGGCCCGCCAGGCGAGGACGTACACCCGCGCGAGCATCGCGTTGTCATAGAGCATCTTCTCGAAGTGCGGCACCAGCCAGCGCTCGTCCACCGAGTAGCGGTGGAATCCTCCTCCGACCTGGTCATACATGCCGCCGGCCGCCATCTTCGCCAGCGTCGTGCGGACGATGTCCCGCGGGGCCGGCTCCCCGGTCCTCACGAAATCGCGGATCAGCAGGTCGAGCCGCATCGCCGGGGGAAACTTCGGCGCTCCTCCGAAGCCTCCGTGCCGCGCGTCGAACTGGGCGCGTAGGGAGAGCACGGCGGCCTCGAGCGCGCCGGGGCCGACGGCGGCGCCTCCGGCGATCCCCTTCGACCCGGACTCCAGGTGCGTGAGCATGTCCGCGGCGCTCGACTCCAGCTCCCCGCGCCGGTTCTTCCACGCCTGCGAGATCGCGTTCAAGAGCGTGACGAACCCCGGCCGCCCGTACCGATCCTCCGGCGGGAAATACGTCCCGCCGTAAAACGGCTTTCCATCCGGCATCAGGAAGAGGGAGAGCGGCCAGCCGCCGGTTCCCGTCATCGCCTGAACGGCGGACATGTAGATGTCGTCCACGTCGGGGCGCTCTTCCCGGTCCACCTTGATCGCCACGAAGCCGCGGTTGAGGACCTCGGCGACGTCCTCCTTCTCGAAGGATTCGTGCTCCATGACATGGCACCAGTGGCAGGTCGAATAGCCGATGGACAGGAAGACCGGCTTCTCCTCCGCCTTCGCCTTCTCGAAGGCTTCTTTTCCCCAGGGGTACCAGTCCACCGGGTTGTCCTTGTGCTGGAGGAGATAGGGGCTCTTCTCCTTCGCCAGGCGATTCGGCACGGCCGCAGAATATCCCGCCGGGAAGAATCGGGTGATCGGGTGATCCGGTGATCGGGTGATCGAACGCTCCGGTCAATCACCCGATGGCGCGATCACCTGATCGCAGATCCGGAGCCTCGCGTCAGCGGGGCTCGGCGGTGATCGTGACTTCGTCGTCCCGGTCGTGGATCACGACGACGTCGCCGGGGCCCAGCTCGTCGAGGCGTCGGAGGATGTCCCGGGGGGAGATGTGCTTTTCCGACGAGAGGCTCTCGACCAGCGCGCGGGGAACGCGGACCCGCACCTTCCTGTCCCACTCGTCCTTGACCGTAATCTCCACCGCGGCCCCGTCGGCGAGGACCTCGATCTTCTTGCTGCCCCGCTCGATCTGCGCCGGATTGCCGGGCGAGCTCTTGTCCGCGGCGTCGAGGATGTCGCGCGCGCTGATGTCCCCGTCGCTCCAGTCCCGGCTCCAGTCGCCGCCGAAATCGTGGATCGGGATGAAGGAAGCGACCCGCGCGACCACGCTGATCGGGACGTGAAAAGAGACGTGCTTGCGCGAGCCGCCTTCGTGCTTGACGACCTCGACCTTGAAGCCGCCCAGGCGCTTGATGTCGCGGGCCGGGCGCCGCCAGACCGAGATCCCGATGGCGATCACGACCAGAACGAGCAGGCCCAGCACGACCGCGCGGACTTCTTTCATCGTCGGCTCTCCACTTTCTCCAAACGCAGCGTCCGGGGAATTGTTCCGTCCCCGGTATGGTATTTTGCTTACGGATATGCCTCATTTCATTACGGAAACGTGCATCGGCTGCGGGGTTTGCGAGATCAAGTGCCCCACGCACACGATCACGGGCGACAAGAACGAGAAGTACGTCATCCACGCCGACCGGTGCATCGATTGCTCCGTCTGCGCCCGCTACTGCCCCGTCTCCTGCATCCAGGACCAGAAGGGGGAGCTCGTCGAGAAGGTCAAGCCCCGCGACATCCCCAAGGCGATCGTGGACCGCGACCTGTGCACCGGATGCGAGTTCTGCATCGACATCTGCCCCTTCGACTGCATCTACCTGATCGAGGACCCGCTCCAGGAGACCTTCCACAAGATCGCCGAGGTGGAGGCGGGGCCGTGCGTCTCCTGCCGGCTCTGCGAGACCGTCTGCGAGAAGGACGCGATCTTCGTCCCCAACCCGATCACCCAGGCGCGGAGGTACCTGCCCGTCCTGTGACCGAAGAACCGCGTCCGGGCCCTCCGCCCGATCCCTCGGGAACAGATCCAGACGAGCCGCCGCCGAAGGCGTCCGCGGTCCGCTTCTTCGTGCTGCCGCTGCTCGTGGTCGCGTTCGCGGTCGGGATCTTCCTGGTCTTCAACCTGATGACCTTCGACCGGCGCAGCCCCTCCGAGTACCTCCAGGAAGTCCGCGGGGGAGGTCCCAACCGGCGCTGGCAGGCCGCCTTCGAGCTGTCCCGCTCGATCAACCGGGTCAAGCCGGGGCCCGAGCGCGAGGCCCTCGCCGCCGAGACGCTGCGGGTTTACGAGGGTCTTTCCCGCAACCGGCCCGAAGACGTCCCGGTCCGGCGCTACCTCGCCCTGGTGCTCGGCAAGCTCGGAGACGCCGCCGCGGTGCCGGCGCTGCTCGCTTCGGCCAGGGATCCGGATCCCGAGACTCGGCTCTATTCGATCTGGTCGCTCGGCGTCCTCGCCGATCCCCGGGCGCTCGACACCGTGCTCGAGGCGTCGCTGTCCTCCGACCCGGGCGAGCGCAAGATGGCCGCGTACGTCCTCGGGCGGCTCCGCTCGCCCGCGGCGATCCCCCGGCTCAAGGTCCTCGCCGAGGACTCCGTCGCGGACGTCCGCTGGAACGCGGCGATCGCGCTGGCCGAGCTGGGCGACTCGAGCGGGCTGCCGGTCCTGCGCTCCATGCTCGACCGCGACGAGCTCACCCGGATCCGCGTCGGAGGAGACCAGGCCGAGGCGGCAATGGTCAACGCGCTGAAGGCCCTCGCGCTGCTGCGCGATCCCGGGACGCTTGCGCTCGTGGAGAAGATCGAACGAGGGGACCCGAACCTGCGCGTGAGGGACGCGGCGAGAGAGGCGGCGGAGGCGATCCGGAAGGGCGCGGCGGCCGCGCCGAAGGCGTCCTCGAACGATGTTGAGCGGCGCGGCGCCGTTTTGGTAGGCTGATCCCCGCAGAATGGCAACGGTCCAGAAACAGGCGGAAGGAACCGCGGCGGCGCCTGACCTCGACGTCGACGGCGTGACCAGGAGATCCACGCTCAAGTGGATGACGGTCGCGTGGATCGGCTTCACGGCCGCGACGGTCGCCGGCCTGACGGCGACGATGCGGTTCATGTTCCCCAACGTCCTCTTCGAGCCTCCGACGCGGTTCAAGGCGGGAGACCCCTCGACCTACAGCCCGGGGGTGGACGAGCGCTGGAAGGAGAAATACGGGATCTGGATCGTCCGCTCGACCGACGCGATCTACGCGCTGGTCGCCGTCTGCGTCCACCTGGGATGCACGCCCAACTGGCTGGCCGCCCAGAACAAGTTCAAGTGCCCGTGCCACGGCTCGGGCTATTACGTCTCCGGGATCAACTTCGAGGGGCCGGCCCCGCGGCCGCTCGAGCGCGCGGAGATCACCCTGTCGCCCGACGACGGGCAGATCGTGGTGGACAAGGCGACGCGCTACCTCTACGAGCGCGGCCAGTGGAGCGATCCCAAGGCATTCATCAAGATGGCATGAGGGCGGGTCCCGAGTCCCTTCCCGGGGGCGGGCGGGGGCAGAGGATCGAGGACTGAGGACTGAAAACGAAGATGCGCTGGAGGCAACTGCAGGACCAGATCACGGCGAGCCAGCTCTGGAAGTCCATCTTCCGGGTCGGCGTCCCCAACACCAACCGCAAGCGCGTCCTCGCGATGCTGGGCAACGTGGTGCTGCACCTGCACCCGGTCAAGACGCGGAAGTCCGGCGTCAAGATGCGCTACACCTGGTGCGCGGGCGGCGTGACGTTCTTCCTCTTCCTGGTCCTGACGTTCACCGGCCTTCTCCTGATGTTCTACTACCGGCCGACGGTCGAGTACGCGTTCGTGGACATCCTCGACCTGCGCGAGCAGGTGCCCTTCGGGATCATGCGCGAGGTCCACCGCTGGGGCGCCCACGCGATGGTGATCTCGGTCTGGATCCACATGTTCCGAGTCTTCATGACCGGCTCGTACAAGCCGCCCAGGGAGTTCAACTGGGTCATCGGCGTGATCCTGCTCGTGCTGACGCTGCTCCTCTCCTTCACCGGGTACCTGCTCCCGTGGGACCAGCTCGCGATCTGGGCCATCACGGTCGGATCGAACATGGCCTCGGCGACGCCGCTCGTCGGCATCCAGGGGCCGGGCACGAGCCTGCTGAAGATCGGCGACATCCAGCTCGTCACGTCCACCAACGACGCGCGCTTCGGCCTCCTCGGCGGGCGGTTTGTCGGCGCGGGCGCGCTCCTGCGTTTCTACGTCCTCCACTGTGTGGGGATCCCTCTCGTCGCGGCGTTCCTGATGGCCGTCCACTTCTGGCGGGTCAGGAAGGACGGCGGCATTTCCGGGCCGGTGTAATGAAGAAGTCGACAGTCGACAGTCCACAGTCAACAGTGGAGAACCGGGTCTCCGGCTCCTGTCGACTGTCGACTGTTGACTGTTGACTCGGATCGCCATGTTCCTGATCAACGCTTTCAAGTCCGTCATCAACTTCCTGTCGGCTCCGCAGTACCTCGTCACGCTGATGCTGATCGGGGTGATGGCGGCGATCTACTGGAGGCCTCTCTGGACGCGAAAGGGCGGCGTGGTCCTGTTCGCGCTGCTGGGCGGCGGCATCGGCCTGTCGTACCTCGATCCGAACTTCGCCGCGGTCGCGACGCTGCCCGACAACGTGCCGATCATCGGGATGATCTTCCTCGTCGGCTTCTTCTTCTGGTACGCGATGTACCGCGCCTACGAGAACGACCGCCGGGTAACCGCGGGGAGGCCGACGGTGGAAGGGGAGGACTCGGCGCAGAAGGTCTTCTCCTGGCCGGACCTCGTGTACGTCGAGCTGATCTGCCTGGTCGTCGTGATGGCGGTCCTGATCGTGTGGTCCATCGCCCTGAAGGCGCCGCTCGAGGAGCCGGCCAACCCGACGGACTCGCCCAACCCGGCCAAGGCGCCGTGGTACTTCCTCGGGCTCCAGGAGATGCTCGTCTACTACGACCCCTGGCTCGCCGGCGTCGTCTTCCCGGCGCTGATCATCGTCGGGCTGATGGCGATCCCCTACATCGACACCAATCCGAAGGGGAACGGCTACTTCACGTTCCGGGAACGCAAGTGGGAGGTCTCGCTCTTCATCCTGGGATTCATCGTGTTGTGGTGCTCGCTGATCGCGCTCGGAACCTTCCTGCGAGGCCCCAACTGGAATTTCTTCGGGCCATACGAATTCTGGGACGTCAACAAGCTCGTCCCGCTGAACAACATCAACCTCTCCGAGATCATCTGGATCAAGGTCTTCAAGAAAGCGATGCCGAACTTCTGGCTCTTCCGGGAGATCTTCGGCCTGGCGCTCGTCGGGTTCTACCTGCTGGCGCTGCCGCTGGCGCTCTCCAAGACCCTTTTCCGGCGCTTCTTCGAGAAGATGGGCATGGCCCGGTATCTCATCGGCGTCAACCTCGTGCTGATCATGGTCGCCCTGCCGATCAAGATGTACCTGCGGTGGATCTTCAACCTGAAGTACATCGTCGCGATCCCCGAGTTCGCGTTCAACATATGAGGACGCGCGTGAATCGGAAATCGGAAATCGGAAATCGAGGGCCCCGCGTCCTCTCCGATTCCCGATTCCCGTTTACCGATTCCCGGCTCAGGGGGGCTTAGATGCCGCGCAAGCCGCCCGCCGAGCCGATCGATCACCACTACAACATCCCGAGGTTGAACCGCTCCTTCTTCTGGTCGGCAGGGATCCTGACGGCGGTGTTCCTGTGGATGGTGATCGCCGACTACACGAGGGACTGGAAGTCGATCCAGCAGACCTTCCTGCGCCTGGACCGCGACAAGACGATGGAGGCGGTGGAAAAGGCGCGCGAGAAGGCCTACGGCGAGGAGCGCGACAGGCTCCGCGCCCAGCTCGTGCAGGCGCGGCAGGACGAGCGCACGCACCGGGGCACGCTGGCGAAGCTCGACAAGCAATTGAAGGACCTCGAGCCGAAGATCTACGGCGCCGACCAGGACGCCAAGTTCCTCAAGGCCTCTTTCGACGCCGCCCGCTACACCTACGAGGACGACCTCGCGAACCGGCCGAAATCCGCGCCGAAGGCGGGCCGGGAAGTCGCGGATCTGGAGAAACGGCTCGACGCGGCGAACCTCAAGCTCGCGAAGTTGAAGCGCGACGAGGCCGAAACGCAGGCGGAGATCAAGCGGATCACCGCCAGGCACGACGAGGCCCAGGCCGCCATCGACAAGCTCTCGGCCGACTACAAGCTCGCGCGGCAGAAGGTCGCGAGCCTGAAGCAGGACACGCTCTTCAAGCTGCGCAACTCGCCGATCCTCGACATGGTCAACCCGTCGCTGCGGGTCCAGCAGGTGCAGCTCCCGGAGCATTACAACGACGTCAACTTCATGCGGATCCCGCGAGTGGACCGCTGCTCGACGTGCCACATGGCCGCGGACCGCAAGGGGTTCGAGAAGGCGTCGCTCGACGAGCTGACGGCTCGTTACCCGAAGTTGAAGCGCGTCCTCGGCGACGGAACCGTCTACGAGACGCACCCGCGCATCAACCTCATGGTCGGGAGCGAATCGCCCCATCCCGTCGGAGACTTCGGATGCACGCCCTGCCACGGCGGGCGCGACCGGGCGTCGTCCTTCTGGTCGGCCGGCCACTCCCCCGAGGACGCGAAGCAGGAGACCCGGTGGAAGCGCAAGTACGACTGGGAGTTCGACAAGTTCAACGAGATGCCGATCCTCCCGATCAAGTACGCGCAGGCCGGCTGCTACCGCTGCCACGCCGACGAGGCGAACTTCCCGGAGGCGCCGCGCCTGGACGCCGCCATGCGGATGGTCGAGTCGCTCGGCTGCTGGGGCTGCCACCGGATCGAGGGGCTGGAGAAGCAGGGACTTCCGCGGGTCGGCCCGTCGCTCGAGAAGGTCTCCTCGAAGGTCACGAAGGAGTGGACGACCCGGTGGGTGATGGCGCCGGATGCCTTCCGCGCGAACACCAAGATGCCGAGCTTCTTCTACCAGGAGAACTTCCTCAACGTCTCGGGAGACAAGAAGCCCACGAAGGCGCAGGAGGAGATGAACGCCCGGGGCAAGCTCGAGAACGACGCGATGGTCAACTCGATCGTGGCCTACCTCTTCGAGAAGTCCCGTCCCGCGGCCGTCCCGGCGGCTTCCGGGAGCGGCGACAGGGCGAGGGGAGAGAAGCTGCTGGCCTCCCGGGGCTGCTACGGCTGCCACCTGATCGACCCGCGGGCCGACGCTCCTCGCGACCTGACCGGCACCTACCGGCAGTTCGGACCGAATCTGGCGGGCATCGGGTCGAAGGCCTCGCGGGACTGGATCTCGCAATGGATCTCGGACCCGAAGAAGTGGAACCCCGAGACCAAGATGCCGAACCTCCGGCTCACGCCCCAGGAGGCCCTCGACATCGCGGAATACCTCTCGACCCTGAAGAGCCCGCAGCGGTTCGACCAGATGGCGCTGCCGCGGACGGACCCGAAGATCCTCGACGACATCGCCTTCTACTTCGAGACCGCGACGAAGACCCGCTTCGACGCGCGGGCGGACCTGGACAAGATGGACCTCCACGCCAAGGAGGTCTACGCGGGCGAGAAGCTGATCGCCCACTACGGCTGCTTCGCCTGCCATCGGATCCCCGGCTTCGAGGACGCCAAGCCCATCGGCACGGAGCTGACCGAGGAAGGATCGAAGGCCGTCCACCGCCTGGACTTCGGATTCCTCCACCTGCCCCACACCAGGCAGGACTGGTTCCGGACCAAGCTCCACAATCCGCGCATCTTCGACCGCGACCGCGCGCGGGGCTGGGAGGAGCGGCTTCGGATGCCGAACTTCCGCTTCCGCGAGGAGGAGCTGGACAACATCGTCACGGCGGTGCTCGGCTTCCAGAAGCTGAACGCTTCTGCGGCGGCGAAGAAGGAGCTCTCCGGCGAGCGCGCCGCCATCGAGCGGGGCCGCCGGATCGTCAAGGACCACAACTGCCAGGGCTGCCACGTCCTCGAGGGCTTCGGCGGCTCGATCCGGTCTCTCGCGGCGGATCCGTCTCTCGCGCCGCCGGTCATCCAGGGCGAAGGGGCGAAGGTCCAGAGCGACTGGCTCTTCGCGTTCCTGAAGGCGCCGAAGACCGGGCAGATCCGGCCGTGGCTCGAGGTCCACATGCCGACCTTCGGGCTCACCGACTCGGAGTTAAACGACCTGACGCGGTACTTCGCGTTCCTCGACCGCGCCTCCTACCCCTTCCTGACGGCCGACTACGCGCCGGAGCCGGCGAGGTGGGCGGCGGGGAAGAAGGTCTTCGAGCTCTTGAAGTGCAAGCAGTGCCATCCCCGCAGCGAGCAGGAGATGAACGCCGTCGAGGACAAGTCGAGCCTCGCTCCGAACCTCCAGATGGCGTCGCGCCGGCTTCGCCACGACTGGATCAACGACTGGATCCGCCGGCCCGACGAGTGGATGCCCGGAACGCGGATGCCGACGAACTTCCCCAAGAGCGACTCGGGCCAGCGGACTTCGCCTCTGGGCGCCCTCGTGGACGCGCCGGCCTTCGCGAAGGACCGCGCCGAGTTCGGGCAGATCCTGGGGGGCGACGAGAACGCGAAGAAGTTCCTGGAGGACCCGGACGCCGTGACGAGGGCGCTGCGCGATTACGTCTGGTCCATCGGCGTCAACGGCGGGACCGCGCCGGCCGGCGCCTCCGCCGAGCAACCCGCTCTGCAGCCGCCGAAGGCCCCGGCGGCCCGCGCTTCGGGATCCGGCCGGACCGCCTCCCGCACCGCGCCGGCCGCGCCGTAGGAGGCGCGTTGCGCCTCGACCTCACGCTCGTCCTCTACTGGGCGAGCCTCGGGATCTCCGCCGCGCTGGTCATTCTTTTCCTGTGGCTCATGAGGGACCGACGAAAGCCGGAAGACGGAAGACGGAAGACGGAAGACGAGTAGGAATTCGCTCTGCCGTCTACCGTCTACCGTCTCACGAATTGAGGAGCTGGACGATCCGCTGCTGAACGGAAGGGTCGGCCCACTCGATGGCGCCCTGCACCCGGTAGATGACCCGCCCGTTCTTGTTGGCGATGTAGGTCTCCGGGTACTGCGAGGTGCCGAAGCGCTGCGCGGTCGCCGCGTTCGGGTCGCGGTAGATCGGAAGCTTGTTGGGGTTCTTCGCCGTGAAATCGTCGATCGTCTTCCAGTCCTTGTCCACCGAGATCGTGTAGAGCACGATGTCGTCGCGCCCCTGGTACTTCTCCCAGAACTTCGAGAGCGCCGGCGTCTCCTCGACGCAAGGCGGGCACCAGGTCGCCCAGAAATGGATGATCGTCAGGTGCCCCTTCTCCTTGGAGAGATCGATCGTCTTTCCGGCGCGGTCGTAGATTGGAAGCCTGGGCGCCGCGGACAGGAACTGGAGCGACCCGGCCGCCGACTGCGGGGGAGAGAGGGACCGCAGGAAAACCGCTCCGACGACGGCCAGGACGACGGCGAAGGCGATGGTCAACAGGGTGCGAGTCTTCAGGATGCCATCCTTTGCCCGCGAGTGAGCGGGAAGAGCTTTGGCCCTCCGACAGAACAGGGCTCGCGGACCGGGCATTCCGCGCAGCGCGACAGGCCGCGCTGCGGTTTGCAGATCTGGAGGATCCCGAGGCGGCACAGCGCGTAGTCGTAGCGAACCGGGTCCTTCGGATCGATGCGGGCCAGCCGGTCCGTGATCTCCCTCGCCGTGCGCCAGTCCGCGGTCTTGCGGCGGGTCAGGCGCAGGCGCCGCGAGACGAGATGGATGTGTGTGTCGGTCGGAATGACGAGCCGGTCGGTCGGGATCCCCGCCCACAGTCCGAGGTCGAGCCGGTCGCGGCGGACCATCCAGCGCAGGTACATGTTCCAGCGCTTGCACGCCGAGCCGCTCGCCGGATCGGGGAAGAAGAACTTCGCCGGGCTCGAAGGGGGGAGCCGCCGCCGGCCGGCGACGGGGCGGTAATCGAACTCGCCGATCTTCGCGACGGCGCGCGAGAGCAGCGGCCCGACATCGCGGTCTTCCGGCCGCAGCTCCGCCTCGAAGAAGGCGCGCACCGATCCGGCGTGCAACCGCGCGCGGGAGATCGCGAAGAGAAGAACCGCGGCGTCGTCCCCGCCGTGAAAGCGGTGGCGGAACCCTCCGAGCGCGTCGGAAGCGAGCTCGCGGAAATCGGAGATCCGGTCGAGCGCCGCGGCCGGGCGAGGCCCGAGAGCCGCGAGGATCCTCGCGACGTTCGCCTGGATCGTCTCGACGCGTCCGTATGCGAAGGCCGACGCGATCCATCCAACGACCTCCAGGTCCTCGGCCGCCTCGTAGCGCCCGAGAAAGAGGATCGGGTCCGTCGAGGCGGTCTCGGGCCCGTAAGACTCGTAGAGCCGTTCGAGCCGGTCGGCCAGGAGGAGCTCGCGGGGAGAGAGGGCCACGGGGAAGATTCTATGAAGGGATTGGGAATTTGGGATTGGTGAATTCGGATCAGATCGCGCAAAGCACGCATGGTTAAATCCCTCGGGTGAGAGCCGATCCGCGCGAGAAGGCCGTCCTCGTCGGCGTCGCCTCGAGGGCCGCCCCGCAGGCCGTCGTCGAGGAGCACCTGGATGAGCTCGAGCGGCTCGTGGACACCGCGGGCGCCCGGGTCGCCGCCCGGTTCGTCAAGGAGCGCCCCGCGCCCGATCCGGCGACCTACATCGGCAAGGGCTCGGTCGAGGAAATCGGCCGCGCGGCCGCCGCCCTCGAAGCCGGACTGGTTGTCTTTGACGACGAGCTGTCGCCGGGCCAGGCCCGCAACCTCGAGGAGCGCTGGTCCGGCTCCGGAGTCCGGGTGCTCGACCGGCCGGGGATCATCCTCGACGTCTTCGCGCTGCACGCCCGCACGCGCGAGGCGCGCACGCAGGTCGAGCTCGCGCAGCTCCAGTACCTCCTCCCGCGCCTGGCGGGCCGCTACGGCCACCTCTCGCGGCTGGGCGGCGGGATCGGCGGGCGGGGGCCCGGAGAGCAGAAACTCGAGGTGGACCGGCGCCGGATCCGCATGCGGATCGCGCGGTTGAACGGGGAGCTAGCCCGGATCGAGAAGTCGCGGGCGGTGCGGCGCAAGGGCCGGCGCGGCGTCTTCCAGGCTGCGATCGCGGGCTACACCAACGCCGGAAAGACCACCCTCTTCAACCGGCTCACGCGGGAATCCGCCTACGTCGCCGACCGCCTCTTCGCGACGCTCGACGCGAAAGTGGCCCGCGCCTCCTCCCGGAAGCTCGACGGCGTCGTTTTCATCGACACCGTCGGCTTTGTTCGGAAGCTCCCGCCGGCGCTCGTGGCGTCGTTCCGATCGACGCTCGCCGAGATCCGGGAGGCGGACCTCGTGCTCCACGCCGTGGACGCCTCCTCCCCGCGTGCCGAAGAGGAACGGCGTATCGCACTCGAGGTGCTCGCGGAGCTCGGCGTTTCCCCGGATGCCGTTCTGACCGTGTGGACGAAGCGGGATCTCCTGGAAGGCAAGGGCGGGCCTTCCAGGGTCGGATGGGCCGGTCCGGGTCTCCCGGTCTCGGCGGTCTCCGGCGCCGGCCTGGTGGAGCTGGAAGACGAAATCCTGCGTCGCCGCGGCGGAGGGGGAGGCCGGTTCCACCGCATGCCGCCCCTCGCCGGGATCCGGAAACGATCCGGGGAGAAATAAAAAGGGGGAGCTCGAGTCTCCCCCGCCTGCCGGAACTCCCATGCCGGCTCTCTCTTGGTCTCTTTCTGTTATCAAATCGCGTACCACCTGGCCCGGCGTTGTCTTGTCTTTTCTTCTCAACGAGTTGGCTCCAGCACGGCTTCGTTCGGGCAGCAAACTCGGGCATAATCGGGCCCTCCGGAACGACAAAATTTGTCGAATCGCGTGAGGGAGGCTCGGATGAGGCGTTGGGCGGCGGCTTTCCTGGTCCTTGCGGCGTGCGCGGCAGGCGGCTGCGGGGGCAAGAAACACGCTCGGGAGGGCCACGGCCAGGCCGCGCCGGCCACGGTCGCCGCCGCGCCGACTCCGGACACCACTCCCATCGAGGCCCTCCGGACCCCTGCCGGGCTCGTCTTGAAGACCAACGCGACGCCGGTCCCCGTGACCCCCTCTCCGAGCCCGCAGCCTTCTCCCGCCAGATAAGAAGGCCGGCTGGTTTCCAGGCCGGCCCCGGAATGGAGATTCCCGAAACCCGGAACGTCGACCCGATCCCCGTCGTTGTCGAGTTTCGGATCACCCGCACTTGCGGAGGCGGCCGGTCTTTCCGCGGACCAGCGTGTAAGTTCCAAGAACGCTGTCTCGCCCTTCCAGGGACACCTTCAGGTTCATCGTGTCGCCCTGGATCTGCCCCGCGTATCGGACGGGATCGCCGGCGCTCTCCTCGCCGTCGCGGATCGGGCCTCCGTGCTCCCGGTAATGGAGTCCCTTGACGTCGAACCGGCCGCCGTCGTCGAGGACGATCGGCTCGGTGATCGTCCCGTGCGCGCAGTCGTATTCGATCTTTCCGCCGGAAGCGGTGACTTCCAGCGCGACGCCGGTCGCTCCCCACGGGCCGTCGGCCGCTTTCCGCGAGGAGGCTTCGGCCGACGCGGA
>DATFWF010000155.1:0-11145 GCA_035259605.1 Thermoanaerobaculia bacterium | reverse complement strand
CCCGAAGCGCCGCCAAATCCCTCTCCTTCAACGGCCTCTGGCGGCGGGCAGGGTTCTTGCGATGAAGTAGCGCCACACATGCTTCTGCTGCGCCGAGTCCTCGAGCGCCGGGCGCGCACCTCGGCCCTGGTGGCGGCGGGTCTCGGCCTGTTCGCCTACGCGGTCTGGCCGTGGACGCCGATGGCGAGGGAGGCGAGGACGCCGAGGACGATCGTCTTCTACGGTTTCAGCATCCTGGGCGAGGCCATCAACAAGGGGGTCTTTCCCGAGTTCCAGCGGCAGTGGAAGAAGAGCCACCGGGAGCGCGTCGAGATCGTCAGCTCCTTCGCCGGCTCGGGGACGATCACCAACCAGGTCATCCTCGGCGTGCCCGCGCACTTAGCGCTCCTCTCGCTCGAGCTCGACGCCGACAAGCTCGCCGACGCGAAGGTCCTGACGGCCGGAAGCTGGAAGAAGTTCCCCTTCGAAGGAGTCGTCAACCGCACTCCGTTCGTCATCCTCGTGCGCCCCGGAAACCCGAAGGGCATTCACGACTTCGAGGACCTCGCCAGGCCGGGAGTCCGCATCGTTCACCCGGACCCTCTGACGTCCGGGGGCGCCAACTGGGCGATCATCGCCGAATACGGAGCCGGGGCGCGGCACTCCCCCGACCCGGCGGCCGGCGGCCACGCCATGCTGCTCGGCGTCTGGAAGAACGTCGTCACTCAGGCGGCGTCGGCGCGGGCGGCGCGGACGCAGTTCGAGAACGGCTTCGGCGACGCGCTGGTGACCTACGAGCAGGACGCGATCTTCGACCTCTCGCGCGAGAAGCTCGAGGCCGAGCTCGTCTATCCGCGCTCGACGGTCCTCTCCGAGCACACGCTCGTGCGCGTGGACCGCAACATCTCGCGCCGGGAGAAGGACCTCGTGGACGCGTTCTCGACGTTCCTCTTCTCCGAGGACGCGCAGCGGATCTTCGTCCGGTATGGTTTCCGCAGCGTGCTCGAGCCGCTGAACGACGCCAACCCCCGCTTCGGAAAGATCGAGGACCCCTTCCGCATCGGCGACGTCGGGGGATGGAAGAGCGCGAAGAAGGAGATCGTGGAAGCGGTCTGGAAGAACCGGGTGCTCGAGGAGATCAAGAAATGACGAGCCCCGGCGCGATGGGAGGCCGCGTCGGGCGCGGCTCGAGCAGGCTGCCGGTCAGCGTGCTGCTCCTCGTCCTGCTGCCGCTCCTGCTGATGCCGCTCGCGGCCGTCTTCGTCTTCGCGTTGAAGGGGGGGCCCTCCGCGTTCTGGGACGCGATCCGCTCTCCGGAGGCGCAGTTCGCGCTCCGCTTCTCGCTGCTGATCGCCTTTGCGACGACGGCGGTCAACGCGGTCCTCGGGACCTTCACGGCGTACGTCCTCTCCAAGCACCGCTTTCCGGGCGACCGCGCGCTCGGCGTCGTCGTCAACCTGCCGGTCGCGATCCCGACCGTCGTCGTCGGGACGTCGCTGCTTCTCCTCTGGGGGCCGATCGGCCTGCTCGGGAAGGTCCTCGTGCCGCTGGGCCTCCAGCCGATGTTCCGGCCGTTCGGAGTCCTCCTCGCCCACCTCTTCGTGACGTTCCCGTACATGCTCGGAGCGGTCAAGCCGGTCTTAGACGAGCTCGAGACGACCTACGAGGAAGCGGCCTACACGATCGGGGCAAGCCGCTGGACGACCTTCCGCCTGGTGCTCCTGCCCGCCCTGCGCGGCGGGCTGATCACCGGGGCGCTGCTGACCTTCGCCCACTCTCTCGGCGAGTTCGGTGCGACCGTCATGGTCTCCGGCAACCTGAGGCTCAAGACCCAGACGGCGCCGCTCTACATCTTCGCGCAGTTCGAGGCGGGCGACATCGCGCACGCCAACGCGCTCGCGGCGGTGCTGGCGCTGCTGTCCTTCGCGATCTTCTTCTTCCTCTTCCAGTACGCCGGCGGGACGGCGCGAAGGGCCCGCTAGCCATGTCCATCGTGCTCGAGGGCCTGACCAAGCGCTTCGAAGGACGGGCGGTCGTCGAGAGCGTCAGCCTCGAGATCGCCGACGGCGAGCTCTTCGTCCTGCTCGGCGCCTCCGGGAGCGGCAAGAGCACGGTGCTCCGCATGATCGCCGGGCTGACGTCGTCGGACGGCGGAAAGATCGAGCTGATGGGCCAGGACGTGACGAACCTCGAGCCGCAGCGGCGCGGCGTCGGCTTCGTCTTCCAGAACTACTCGATCTTCCAGCACATGACGGCCGCGAAGAACATCGCCTTCGGGCTCCGGATCCGGGGCGTCTCCCGCCGCCACCGCCAGCAGAAGAGCGAGGAGCTGCTCGACCTCGTCGGCCTCGGAGGCCTCGGCGAGCGCTACGCGCGCGAGCTCTCGGGCGGCCAGCAGCAGCGGGTCGCCCTGGCGCGGGCGCTGGCCTACGAGCCGAAGGTCCTCCTGCTGGACGAGCCCTTCGGCGCGCTGGACGTGAAGATCCGGACGCAGCTTCGCCGGAGCTTCCGCGAGATCCAGCAGAGGCTCCGCCTGACGACCGTCCTCGTCACGCACGACCAGGAGGAGGCCTTCGAGATCGCCGACCGGATCGGAGTCGTCGAGCGCGGGCGCCTGATCGAGGTCGGGAAGCCCGAGGAGCTCTACCGGGCCCCTGGTTCTCTCTACGCGGCCACGTTCCTGGGCGCGGGGACGGTCCTCCAGGGGCGAACCCGGGAGGGGCGCGCGGAATTCGGACCGCTGTCGCTGGAGCTTCCCGCGGGGCAGCAGCACGAGGAGGGCTCGCCGGTACGCATCCTGATCCGGCCCGAGCAAGTCGAGCTCGGCGACGGCGCCTCCGGCGAGCACCGGGCGCTCGGCGTGGGCCGCGTGATCGAATCGAGCTTCGCCGGCTCGCTGCGGCGGCTCCGCATTCGCATCCCGAGGCTGCCTCGGACCCGCCAGATCTCGCCGCCGGTTCCTTACGGCGAGGAGGGGCAGATCGTGGAGGCGGTGATGCCGGCGAGCGAGGCCGTGCCGGAAGAGGCCCGCATCACGCTGAAAGGCTGGCGGGTCCTCGAGCAGCCGCGGCCGAGCCTGCTGGTGGCCGATCCGCTGCCTCGCCAGCGTCCCCCGGTCGAGGCCGCCCGGCCGCTGGCGGCGGGGCTCAACGCCTCGATCGTCGTGCTCGGAGTCTCCGAGGCGGACAAGCCGCCCGATCCACTCCGGGAGAGGCTCAAGACGGAATTCGAGAACGACGCCGACGAGATCCGGATGCGAGTCGGGGAGCCGGCCGAGCAGATCCGCAACGAGCAGGCCGAGAGCTTCTACGACCTGGTGGTGCTTGGCCCGATCGGCCCCAAGGCGATCCGAAGCCGGACGGTCCGCGGCCTGCTGCGCGAGGCTTCGACCCCGCTTCTCTTCGGCGAGTCCCGCGAACACTTCGGAAAGGTCCTGATCTGCACCGCGGTCGGCGAGCCGGGCAAGAGCGACGTACGAGTCGGAGGGTGGCTCGCGGGACGGCTAGGCGCGAAGGTCACGCTGCTCCACGTCTCGCGCGACGCCTCCGAGCCGCCCCGCTGGATTCGCGCGCACCTCGACCAGGGCGTCGCGACGCTCTCCGCCTTCGACGTCCAGGCGGAGGCCGCCGTCCGCCAGGCGGCCTCGCCGCTCGAGGGAATCCTGATGGAGGCTCGCAAGGGCGACTACGACCTCGTCGTCATCGGCAGCCACGGCCCGCGCACCCGCTCCGTGATCGGCCGCGACGACGTGACCATCCAGATCCTCGACAACGCCAAGCGCCCCGTCCTCGTCGTCCCCGAAGACAGCGGCTAGCCGGGTCAGAACCGGCCGAGTGTGCCGCCCGAACCGAAGGTGATCCAGAAGTTGGTGAACGGGTCGCAGTTGCCGAGCAGACCGGCCGCGCCGCCGACGAGAAACGAAGCGACACACGCCAATAAGAGCGCCAGCACCCGAACCCTCGTCCGGATCTGAGACATGCTTCGGTTCCTCCTCAGCGGGACAAGCTTTCGATGCTGCCAGCATAGGCTCGAACGAATCCCGGCGGACCAAAAAAGGAGGCGGCGGACCCGGCGCCCGCCGCCTTTCGCGAAACTCCTGTCCTCGGCTCCCCTACTTGCCGAAGAGCTGGAGACGGAAGCCGTTGGCGAGAAACTTGGCCATCTGGCCGCGCGTGATGTCCTGGGCCGGCTGAAAGCTGCCATCCGGGTAGCCCGTGATCACGCCGGTCGCGCGGAGGAACTCGGCGTGGCGGCAATACCAGTCGCCCGCTCTGACATCCGAGAAATGGACGTCGGCGGAGGACGGGTCGCAGTTGTAACTGAGGCCCGTGGCCGGGTCGGGGCCGTAGGAGAGCGGGACGGCCTGATCTGCGCCGGCGATCGAACGGGCGACCACGATCGCCATTTGGATCCGGCTTGCGGTCTGCCCGGCGCAGAAGACTCCCGGCCCGCAGCCGGTCGTCGCGCCTTGCTCGGCGATGAAGTTGACGTGCGGGCAGAACGGATCGCCGGGCGGGACATCCGAGAAAAGGGATGTGCCTCCCGCCGCGCAGTCATAGCTCTTCCCCGCGGACGGAACGTTGGGATCGCCGCCGGCCATCGCGCGCGCCAGGAAGATCGCCATCTGGAAGCGCGAGCCGTTCGCCTCGGGGCAGAAGGCGGAAGGCCCGCATCCGGCCGTCACCCCGGCGTGATAGAGCTTCTCGATCTCCGGGTAGAAGACGTGGGCGGCCGGCACATCCGCGAAGCTCGACCCCACGTGGACCTTCCAGACCGTCGGGAGGTCGCCGTTGGTGGGCGCCTCCTCGAGCGAGATGTCCCAGTGCGCTTCCGGCCGTGCGGGGGGATTGGAAATCGCCAGCTCGTAGCAGTCTTCCGACCCGGCGAAGCAGTTCCCGATGTTGCCGGGCGCGATGATGCCGTAGTCCGCCGTGCCGTCGAAGAGCGTGTACTCTGCCCCGGCGGGCCCGATCAGGTTCGACGCGCTGGCGGCGAAGCTGATGGGAGTCGCGCCCGGGTTGAGCCAGGAGGGGCCGAAGAGGATCCGCTCGCCCGGCTCCAGGACTCCGTTTCCGTTGGACTGCCCGGCGTTGCCGGCCGGGTCGAGGACCAGCCCCGCGGGGCTGGCCAGGCACACCGAGGCCGCCACAGTGAAGGGAACCGACGGAACCATGGGGCACCCCTGGTAATAAACAATGGCCTGGTAGTCGCCGGGCGCGGTGACGAAGAGCTCCTCGTCGTTGGCTCCGGGGATCGGCAGGGTGTCGCGGTACCACTGGCACGTCCACTCGCCGTACGGGACCGATGTCGTCGCGACGAGCCGGACCGTCGCGCCCGGACAGATCGCGGCCTGGCCCGTGATCACCGGGGGTTCGCAAATGCCGCCGACCGCGGCGGCAGGCGCCGCGGGAAGAAGTGCCGCCAGGAGAAGAGCTGACGCCAGGGACCCGAGAAAAGTACGCATGAGCGCCTCCAGTTCGTCTTTTTCCCCCACCAACCGGACGCCCCGACGAGGCGGCGTCCCTCCGCGTTCGGCCGCGATCGCGGCCCCGGGGAAACGTTACGGACGGAAGGCTGTTCGTCCGTGATCCGGACGCATCAAAATTCGGAGGGCCATGTCATGAAAATAACGGCGGAGGCGAGCCGGTCGAACGCCGCGTCGCGAGCGAATGCGCCCTCCGGCGCGTTTGGCGTGAACGCTTAGAAGCGCGCGAGCGTGTCGGTCGTGTTCAGCGTGATCCAGAAGTTCACGCCGTCGCTGTCCACCGTCCGCGAGAGAAACGCCGCCATCTGGAGCCGTGAAACGTTGCTGGCCGGGTCATAAGTCGTCGCCGTCGTCCCCGTCGTGATCCCCAGGTAGAAAATCTCCAGCACGAACGGGCAGAACACGTCCGCCGCCACGTCCGTGAAAGGCCCACAGGTCCCGAGCAGACTGGCTCCCGCCCCAACGACCACCGCAGCGAGATGCGACACAACCGCCGGAAAACGCCGCGACTGGGAGGGAAGTGTCATGGAACCCTCAAGAAAACAGAGACGGACTGAAATCTATCAGGCTTTCGAGGTCGCGACCGGACGGGAGGGGCGTACCCCTCCCTACGACACGAAAAGGAAGACGCCATTCCAGCGAAAGCCGGTCGATGTGCTCGCGGCGGCAGGAGTCTCCGAGCGAAGGCGAGGAGGAGCCTGCCGCCGCGGGAGCAGAGCGAGCGGGATGGATCAGGCGGACGGTCGAGCCTGCAGGCGAGCCGTCCGCCGGTGCGCCCAACGGGCGCAGATCCAGCCCGCTCGCGGAGCGACGGTGGTGGGAGGTGCAGGGATCGAACCTGCGACCTACTGCGTGTAAAGCAGACGCTCTACCGCTGAGCTAACCTCCCGGAGATTCACACGGAGAGCGGGCGGACGGCAGCGATGTCGGCAATCGGCATTGGCCTGGCCAGAAGGTATCCCTGCCCGAAGGGAACGTTCAGCGCGCGGAGCGTCTTCAGCTCCTCTTCTCTCTCGATGCCCTCGGCGATGACTTTCGTGTTCATCTTCCGGGCAAAGGAGAGGAGGGCTTCGAGGAGGTCCTGCTTGGTCGGGTGCGTGTCGATGCCGCGCACGAAGACCGTGTCGAACTTGAGGTAGTCCGGCTCGATGTCGGCGAGCGACCCGAGGCTGCTGTACCCGGTTCCCACGTCGTCCACGGCGATATGGAAGCCCTGCTCGCGGAAACGATGCAGCACTTCCCGGAAGAGGTCCGGGTACACGACGTAGGTCCGCTCGGTGATCTCGAGCACGATGTCGTCCGGAGCGAGCCTCCGCGCCGCGACCTGTTCGAAAAAGCCCGGGCCGAGGAAGTCCGGGTCCGATGCGGCAGCGGGCGTGAGGTTCAGGAAGATCTTCACCGCCGTCTTCGAAGTCGCCGCCGCCTGGAGGGCCTGCTCCCGGCAGATCCTTTCGACCGGCGCGAGCATGCCGGTTCTCTCGGCCAGCGAGAAGAGCGTCTCGCCGCTCTCGATCTCGCTTCCTCGCGGGCCGCGCGACAGCGCCTCGATGCCGATCATCGCCCCGCCGGCGAGGTCGAAGACCGGCTGGAAAATCGGCCAGAAATCGCGGCGCGCGATCGCTTCCTGGAGAAGCTCTTCGCCCTGGATCTCGGCGCGGACCGTCTTGCGCGTGACCTGGTCGCGCGCCTCCTGGATCCCGCGGTAGAGGAGCCGCTCGACGCGGTACTTCGCGTCGTACGGGATCCGCGCCGCTCCGACGAAGGAACGGAAGCGCCCGTTCATCTCCCGGGCCGCGAGGTAGCCGTGGATCAGCGCGTCGAGCTCCCCCGCCTTGCTCTCCATCGCGCCCGGCCGCTCGACGAGCCCGGTGCCCGGCTCGACGAAGAGGAGGATCTCGTCGGAGCGGACGTAGGCGACGCAGAAGGTCCCGGCGGGAATGACGCCGTCGGACTGGAGGGCCTTCAACCTCCGGACGAAATCCAGGAGGAGGTCGTCGTAGGCCTCCCAGCCCCAGACCTGCTCGACGTGGCCCTCCGACCCGGGCCGGAAGACGAAGACCGCCATGCGACCGAGCTCCTGGAGGCGGCGGCCGAGCTCTTCGGTCAGCGCGCCGACCGTCGGCAGCCCGCTGTCGCGGTCGTAAAGGCGGGCCCGCTCTTTCTGCCAGCGCCCGCGAAGCCGGTAGAGCTCCTTGTGCTTGCTGGCGGTCACTGATGAAAGCGTAGCACCATGGGAGTGTCAAAGGTCGACAGCCAACAGTCAACAGTCGGAAAGTACGTGACTTAGGCGGATCGCAGCCTTTCGATGGCGTCTTCCGTGCCCAGGACGATCAGGACGTCGCCGGGCTGAAAGCGGTCCTCGGGGCCGGGAACGAACCTCCGCTCCAGGCCTTCGCGGGTCCGGCGTTTCACGGCGAGCACCGAGACCCCGTAACGGGTCCGGATCCCCGATTCAGCGACCGACCGGCCGGCGAGCCCCTGCGGCGTGTCGAGCTCGATCATCCGGTGCTTCTCGGGGAGCTCGAAGTAATCCATCTCGCCCCCGCCCTCCTCCTCCGAGAAGGTCCGCACGCGGGTCACGAGGCGGCTCCTCTGGAGGACTTCGCGGTCGATCGCCCCGAGAAGGTCGCGGCGCGTGACGATCCCGAGGAACCTCCGGTTCTCCGGCGTATCCACGACCGGCAGGTGCCCGAGGTCCCGGAACCAGAGCTTCTCGTTGACGCTCGTCAACGACTCCTGCGGCGTCACGCACGGGATCTCCGTGACGAGGTCCTCGGCGATGACGACGCCGCCGAGCTCCGCGTCCACGAACGTCTCCTTGATGTCGTGCAGGTCCACGACGCCGAGCAGCCTCCCCTCCTCGTCGCCGACGTAGAGATAGAGGTTCCTCGTCGAGAGGAAGAGCTTGACGATCTCCGAGAGCGGCGTCGTGCGGGAGATCATCTTGACGTCCGTCCGCATGATGTCGGAGACCCTGAGCGTCGAGATGCCCGTCGCCTCGGGCGTGGATTCCCAGGCGATGCCGGCCGAGCGCAGGCTCGAGATGTAGATCGAGTCCTTCTCGAAGACGCGCGCGGACAGGGCCGCGATCACCGAGACGACCATCATCGGGAGCAGGATCTCGGTGTTCTGCGTCAGCTCGAAGATCATCAGGATCGCGAGGAGCGGGGCGCGCGTCAGGCCCGCGAGGAGCCCGCCCATTCCCAGGAGCGCGTAGCCCCCGACCGGCACCTCCAGCCACGGCGTCGCCGTCTGGAAGATCTTCGCCACCGCGCCTCCGACCGTGGCCCCGACCAGGAGGGACGGCGTGAAGACTCCCCCGACGCCTCCCGAGCCGATCGTGGCGGAGGTCGCCACGATCTTCCCGACGAAGAGCAGGGCGAGCGTCAGGAGGGCCGGGTTGCCCCGCAGGATCCGGTTGGTCGCCTCGAACCCGTTGCCCCAGACCTCCGGCAGCGCGATCCCGATCGCGCCGACGATGGCTCCGCCGATCGCCATCGTCAGCGGCTTCGGCAGCCGGATCGCCTCGAAGAGCTTCCTGGCCTCTCGCAGGGTCCTCGCGAAGAGCGCCGACGCGGGGCCAGCGATCAGGCCGATCGCCGCGAACGGCAGGAACTCGAAGACGGACTCGAGGTGGAACCGGGCGACCTGGTACACGGGCTCGTCGCCGAGGATCAACCGCACGACGACGGTCGAGACGACCGCGGAGACGACCGCGGGCCCGAAGAGCCGCATCGCGAAGGAGCCGACGACGACCTCGAGGACGAAGAGCGTCGCCGCGATCGGCGTGTTGTAGGCGCCGGCCACGCCGGCGGCCATCCCGCAGGCCGTCAGGATGCGCACCCGCTCGGGCGAGACCTTCAGCCGGCGCGACAGGGAGGAGGCGAGCGCGGCGCCGATCTGGATGATCGGCCCCTCGCGCCCCTCGGATCCTCCCGACGAGATGACGGCGATCGAGGAGAGGACCCTTCCGACGGCCGGCTTGACCCGCACCGGCTTCCGGCCGAGCGAGACGGCGTCGATCATCTGGGAGATGCCGCTCGGGCCTTTCTCGTCCACGAGCCAGACCAGGAGAAGGCCGCCGACGAGGCCCCCCGCCGCCGGCAGGAAGATCCTCAGGAGCGGCGGAAGCGCCTCCGCTCCGACGACGATGTCGGAAGCGTCCAGGAGAAGGCGGGTCAGGCGGCTCGTCAGCGCCCGGAAGACGATCGCGCCGAGGGCCCCGAGAAGGCCGGCGACGACCGCCAGCAGGAGAAACCGGGTGTTCGGGTCCCGCCAGAGAAAGCTCCCGAAACGTGGCCTTTTGGATGGAGCAACCGGTTCGACCGGCTCGGCGAGTTCGATGGGTTCCGGCGCGCTCATCCGCGCCCTGGGGCGAAACGCATGAACTCAGTATAGGGAGAAATCGGAAACTGCGACTCGGGAATCGCCTCGTGCGTCCTACCTCCGGATGGATCTCTTCGAAGGAGGAGGATGAAACACGCTCGTGGCGCGCATCGGCTCCTGGCTGCGGGCCTGATCCCGGCGGCAGCTCTCTTCGGCGGCGCCGCAGGGGCGGTCCTGGGGTCCTGCGGGCCCTTCACCGACTTCACCGACGCCGGATTCTGCCCCTACGTTCTGGAGATCTTCTCGCTCGGCATCACCACCGGTACGACCCCACGACGTACGACCCGGCGAGCCCGGTCTCGCGCCTCCAGATGGCAGCCTTCCTCTCACGCACCGTGGACGGCGTCTTGAAGCGCGGAAGCCGCCGCGCGGCGCTCGACCAGTACTGGACCACCCAGGACGCCGCCGCTTTCGGCGTCACGACGGTCGGCCTCTCCCCCGGGCTTCCCAAATCCGACGGGCTGGACATCTGGGTTCCGCGCCTGGGCTTCGTCACCCGCGTGCGCGCCGCAGACGGGAAGGTCCTCGAGGACTGGTCCGGGGCCCTCAACGCGTTCGCCGCTCTCTCGGCGATGGGGAGGGTCTTCGTGACCGGCATGACGAACCCGGGGAAACTCTACGAGATCTTCCCCAACCAGAGCGTAGGCGCGGTGACGACGGTCGCGACGAACCTCGGGGACTCGCCGGAGGGAATCGGCTTCGATGGTTCCCGGATCTGGACCGCCAACTACGGGACCGCGTCGGGCTCCGTCTCGATCGTGACGCCGGGAGCCGCCCCGCCGTGGACGGTCACGACGGTGACGGCCGGCTTCATCAGGCCGGACGGAGTCGTCTACGACGGCGCGAACATCTGGATCGCCGACTATTCCGCGACCGCGATCTCGAAGGTCAGCTCCGCCGGGGCGATCCTGCAGACCGTGTCGCTCGGATCGCTGTCGACCTCTCCGGCCTTCGACGGCGCGAACCTCTGGGTCCCCGGCGCCAGCCCGTCCCAGCTCTCGGTCGTGCGGGCGTCGAGCGGCCTGGTCCTCGCGACTCTGACCGGCAACGGCTTGAACGGCCCGCTGCAAGCGGCGTTCGACGGCCAGAGGGTCCTGGTCACGAACGGCAACAGCACCGCGGTCTCGGTCTGGAAGGCGGCGGACTTAACTCCCATCGGCTCCTTCTCGACCTCCGCTTCCGGCAGCCCGCAGGGAGCGTGCAGCGACGGCCTCAACTTCTGGATCACCCTTTCCACCGGCCAGCTAGTCAGATTCTGACTTCTCATCGCACCCCTTCAACGCGCCGAAGGCGCA
>DATFWF010000154.1:0-18802 GCA_035259605.1 Thermoanaerobaculia bacterium | reverse complement strand
GTCAGCGAGATCCCCTTCAATGCCTCGATCGCGCCGTAGGAGACGCGCAGGTCCCGCACCTCGAGGAGTGGCGCGCCGTTCGCCGCCGCTGCGGTCATGCCCTCATGCCCTCATGCCCCCCCCAGGTACGCTTCGATGACTTCCGGGTTGGCCTGGATCTCGGCGGGCTTCCCGATGGCGACCGTGGCGCCGTAGTCGAGCACCTGGACGGTCTCGCAGATCCCCATCACGACCTTCATGTTGTGCTCGACAAGGAGCACCGCCATCCCGAAGTGGTCGCGGACCCAGCGGATCAGGTCCATCAGCTCCTGCGCCTCGTGCGGGTTCATCCCGGCGGCCGGCTCGTCGAGCAGGAGGAGCTTCGGCGAAGTCGCCATCGCTCGCGCGATCTCGAGCCGCCGCTGGCTTCCGTACGGAAGGTTGCGCGCCTTCTCGTCCGCCAGCGATTCGAGGCGGAAGATCTTCAGCAGCTCCCGGCTCTCCCGGTCCACCCGCGCCTCCTCGGAGGTGTGCCTGGGCGATCGAAGGACCGCGGCGTTGACGCCGGCCTCCTGACGGCAGTGGAAGGCGACCTTGACGTTCTCCAGGACCGTCATGTCGCCAAAGAGCCGGATGTTCTGGAACGTCCTCGCGATCCCCCGGCGAGTGATCTTGACCGTACGCTGCCCCGCGATCGGCGCGCCGTTGAACCGGATCGAACCGGAGGTCGGCGTGTAGACGCCGGTGATGACGTTGAAGACCGTCGTCTTGCCGGCGCCGTTGGGCCCGATCAGGCCGTACAGGTGCCTGGGCTCGATCGACAGGTTCAGGTCGTTGACGGCGACGAGGCCGCCGAACCGCATCGTGACATTGGAAAGCTCGAGCAGCGCCATCGCCGTCGGGCCTCAGCGCAGCGGCGCGGCCGGCACGGTGGGAAGGCGCCGCCGCCGCGTCAGGAAAGAGGAGAACTCGCGGTGGCCCAGGATCCCCTGCGGCCGCACGATCATGATGATGATCAGCAGCAGCGAGAAGAGGATCATCCGGTACTGCGCGAACTCCCTCAGCCCTTCCGTCAGGGTGATGTAGAGGACGGCGCCGAGCACCGAGCCGGTGATCGAGCCCAGTCCCCCGATCACGATCATGATGATGATCTCGATCGACTTGATGAACGTGAAGGAGTTGGTGTGGAGGTACATCAGGTAATGGCCGAAGAGGCCTCCCCCGACCCCGGCCATGGCCGAAGAGATCACGAAGGAGATTACCTTGCTGCGGGTCGTGTCCACGCCCATCGCCTCGGCCGCGATCTCGTCCTCGCGGATCGCCACGAGCGTCCGGCCGAACGAGGAGCGGACCACGCGGTACACGATCAGGATCGTCAGGGCGGCGAACAGGTAGATCCAGAAGAAGTTCGCGAGCTTGGGGATCCCGGAGAAGCCCCGCGCCCCGCCGACCGCGTCGATGTTGAGGATGAAGACCCGGATGATCTCGCCGAATCCCAGGGTCACGATCGCCAGGTAGTCGCCGCGCAGGCGCAGCGAGGGCACCCCGACGAGGAAGCCGGCGGCCGCGGCGAGGATCGCGCCGACGACGAGAGCGACGACGAGGAGCGCGTCGTTTCGCGCCTCCATCGGCAGGAACGAGAGCGCCGAGCGAACCCTGTCTCCGAACGTCACGGTGACGAAGGCCGAAGCGTACGCGCCGATCGCCATGAAGCCGGCGTGGCCGATGGAGAACTGGCCGGTGAAGCCGTTGATCAGGTTCAGGCTCACGGCGAGGATGATGTTGATCCCGGCCAGGCAGATGACCTGGAGGATGTAAGGCGAGATCGCCAGCGCCGGCCCGAACCCGCCCGTGAAGGCGGAGTTGAGGACGAAGAGAACCGCCACGAGCGCTATGGAGAGGAGAAAGCCTCTCAAACCTTCTCCTTCTGGACCCGCCCGAGGATCCCCTGCGGCCGAAGCAGCAGGACGAGGATCAGGATCCCGAATGCGATCGCGTCGCGATAGGTCGAGGAGAGGTAGCCGACCACCATGACCTCGGAGGTCCCGATGAGCATCCCGCCGAGGACGGCTCCCGGGACGTTGCCGATGCCGCCCAGGACCGCGGCGACGAACGCCTTCAGGCCGTAGAGGATCCCCATCAGGGGGTCGATCTTCGGGATCTGCATCCCGATGAGAACACCCGCCGCCGCCGCCAGGGCGGACCCCAGCGCGAAGGTCACGGCGATGATGCCGTCCGTGGAGATGCCCATCAGCTTGGCCGCGTCGAGGTTGAAGGAGACCGCGCGCATCGCCTTGCCGGTCCGGGTCTTCATGATGAAGAAGCGCAGCAGGACCATCAGCAGGAAAGAGACCCCGATGACCGTGAGCTGCTCGCTGGTCAGGTGCACGCCGCCGATCACGAACTCGTAGTGCGGGGCGAGCGAGGGAAAGAACTTGGGGTCCGGCCCGAAGACGAGCTGGCCGCCGTTCTCGATGAAGAGGGAGACGCCGATCGCGGTGATGAGGAGGGTCAGCCTCGAGGCCCGGCGGACGGGCCGGTAGGCGAGGCGCTCGATGATCAGGCCCAGGATCGCGCACGCGACCATCGCCCCGACCATGACGAGCGCCGCCGACGCGAAGGAGGGCTCCCGCCCTTGCATCCTGCGGGAGAGGTAATACCCGGCGTAGGCACCGACCATGTACACGTCGCCGTGGGCGAAGTTGATCAGACGCAGGACCCCGTAAACCATGGTGTACCCCAGGGCGATCAGGGCGTAGATCGACCCCAGCGACAGGCCGTTGACGAGCTGTTGCAGGAAGGTCGTCATCAGAAGAGCCGACAGTCTACAGTCGACAGTCGACAGTGAAAGAGCCGGGGACCTGGCCCCGGCTCTTGGCGTTGGGGAGGTCTCAAACTCCGACCCCGCCTACATCTTGACGTCTTCGGGGTTGATCGTCGCGGAGTAGACGAACTTGCCGTTCTCGACCTTCAGGATGACGGCGGGCTTGACGGCGTTGCGGTCCGAGTTGATGGAGATCTTGCCCGTGACGCCCTGGAACTCCTTGGTCGCGGATAGCGCGTCCCGCACCTTCTGGCCGTCCGTCGAGCCGGCCCGCTGCATCGCGTCGGCCAGGATCTTGGCGGCGTCGTAGCCCAGCGCCGCCAGCGCGTCGGGCGTCTGCTTGTACCGTTCCTTGTAGTCCTTGACGAACTTCTGGACGACCGGCGCGGGGTTGTCGGTCGAGTAGTGGTTGGAGAAGTAGCAGCCGTTCAAGGCCTCGCCGCCGATCTCCCAGAGCCTCGGCGAATCCCAGCCGTCCCCGCCCATCAGCGGAACCGTCGAGGGGATGCCGAGCTCCCGCGCCTGCCGCGCGATCGTGCCGACCTCCGTGTAGTAGCCGGGCACGTAGATCGCCTCGGGGTTGGCCGACTTGATCTGCGTGAGCTGCGCGTGGAAGTCCGAGTCCCCCTCGCTGTAGGACTGCTCGGAGACGATCGTGCCGCCCAGCCGCTTGAAGTTCTCGCGGAAGAAGGTCTGCAGGCCGATCGAGTAGTCGTTGCGCACGTCGACCAGGATCGCGACCTTCTTGACCTTGAGGGTCTCGGATGCGAACCGCGCCATCACGCCGCCCTGGAAGGGATCGATGAAGCAGACGCGGAAGATGTAGTCGCCCGTCTGGGTGACGCGCGGGTTCGTCGAGGAGGGAGAGATCATCGGGATGGAGTTGGCCTGGCAGATCGGCGCGGCCGCCAGAGACCGCGACGACGCGACCTCGCCGAGCAGCGCCACGACCTTGTTCTGGTTGATGAGCTTGGTCGCCGCCGTCGCCGCTTCCTCGGGCTTGGACTGGTCGTCCTCGACGAAGACCTTGATCTTGCGGCCGAGGACTCCGCCGGCGGCGTTGACCTCGTCGTAAGCCATCGTGACGGCGTTGTGGGTGGACTGCCCGAAGGTCGCAGTCGTCCCGGTCAGCGAGCTGTATTCTCCGACCCGGATCTCGTCCGTGGTTCGTCCCTTGCCGCAGCCGAAGGCGGGCAGAACCATGGCCACCGCCGCGGCCCAAAGCAACGAGCGCAATCTCATTCAATTCCTCCTCGAGGTGGATTCCCGGGGAAAGGGCTATTCTTTCGCAGAGCCCGAAGAAAAGTCAAAAGATCAATTCCGACAAGCATTTCGGCTAAAATAGTCCGGCTCGCGCCGCGGCGGAGGGAGACCACCGATTAGCGATACGACTTCGGCGACCGAGGTCCCGGACATCCCCATCGAAGACCCCGCGCAAGCCCCCCCGCCGCGCATCCGGCCGCGGAGCGAGCATTCCATTTCTCGCCGCCAGATCGACCCCGACGCCCTGAAGGTCCTCTACCGGCTCTCGACCGCGGGCTACAAGGCGTACCTCGTGGGCGGGAGCGTCCGCGATCTGCTCCTCGGCCGGGTCCCGAAGGACTTCGACATCGGCACCGACGCCCATCCGCAGGCGGTGCGGCGCCTCTTCCGGAACTGCCGGCTGATCGGCCGGAGGTTCCGGCTGGCCCACATCCTCTTCGCCGACGGGAAGGTCGTCGAGGTCGCGACTTTCCGCCGGCGCCCCGAGCCCCTGGATCCGGAAGCCCCGGAGCTCCTGATGCGGTCCGACAACGTCTTCGGGACCGCGCGCGAGGACGCGCTGCGGCGGGACTTCACGATCAATGGGCTCTTCTACAACATCGCCGACTACTCGGTCATCGATTACGTCGGCGGCCTCGAGGACCTCGAGGCGGGCCTCGTGCGGACGATCGGCGATCCCGACATCCGCTTCCGGGAAGACCCGGTGCGGATGATGCGCGCCGTCGAGTTCGCCAGCCGCCTGGGCTTCGCGATCACGCCCGATGCGTACGAGGCGATCCTCAGCCACCGCAAGGAGATCCTCAAGTCCGCTCCGCCGCGTGTGACCGAGGAGCTGGCCCAGTCTCTGAAGGGCGGGCACGCTCTGACGACCTTCCTCCTCCTGCGCGAGGTCGGACTCCTCGACATGCTCTTTCCCGAGCTGGCCGAGGTCCTCCGCGAAGCCGACCCGGAGCATCCCCACGGGACCGGCCACCTCTTCTGGGCGCTGCTCGACGTGCTCGACGCGGAGCGCCGCCGCGGCCGGATCTTCGAGGACGCCGTCCTCTTCGCCCTCTTCTTCCTGCCGATCGTCCGGGCGAGGCTGCGAAGGACCGCCCCCGACGGCGATCCCACGCCCGGGCTCCTGGCCGGGCTCCTCGAGGACCTGGTCACCCCGATCGGCATCCGGATGTCGCTGCCTCACGCTGTCTCGCATCGGATCAAGCAGGCGCTCGCGATCGTCGGAAAGCTCTCGCACCGGCCGGACTCGCGAATGGCGACACCGCGGCTCGCCTTCCGGGAGGCGTTTCCGGCGGCCCTGGAGCTCTTCGAGCTTCGCGCCATGGCGACGGGCAGGGGCGACGACCTGGTGCGCGAGTGGCGCGCCCTGTCGGCCCGCCTGGAGAAATCGCGCCAGACCTTCCTTGCCGCCCATGGCGAGCCGCCCCCCGGCTCCCCCGGGGCCCGGAGGCGCCGCCGCCGCAGAGGCGGAAGACGCCGTGGCGGCCCCTAGAGGACGCCCCCGGCCCACCGAACATTTTGTGCCAACGTGCGTTTTGAGGGGGTGAACCCATGAACGGCACCGAGGAAAAAGCCCTCGTCGAGCGGTGCCGGCGGGGGGAAGACGAGGCCTGGAGGGAGCTGGTGGACCGTTTCGGCCAGAGGATCTACTCGGTCGCCTACCACTTCACGCTGAAGCGTGAGGACGCCGAGGAACTGGCCCAGGAGATCTTCCTGAAGATCTTCGAGAACCTCCACCGCTACGACGGCGGCTTCCCGCTGGTGGCCTGGATCGTCTCGCTCTCCCGCAACCTCTGCATCGACCGGTACCGGCGGAGCAAGCGCGAGAAGTCCTTCCGGTTCGTGTCGGACGACGCGGTGGCGCCGCTCTTGACCTCGCACGACGACCCGGCGGCCGAGACGCTCCAGAAGGAGCGGACCAAGCTCCTCTTCTCCGCCCTCGCCGAGATCCCCGAGGACCTCGCCGAGATCCTGGTCCTGCGCGATCTGGACGGGATTTCCTACGAGGAGATCGGCAAGGCGCTTGCTCTTCCCGACGGAACGGTCAAGTCGCGCCTCTTCCGCGCCCGCGCGGAGGTCGCTCGCCGGATCCGCGAGCGTCGGGAGTCCTCCGGCGGGACCTTCGCCACGATCGCCGCGGTGGCGGGAGCGTTCGTATGAGCTGCGGCGAGCTCGAGCGGCTGTTCCTCGCCGGCGCGCCGGAGCAGATGTCGCGCGCTCACCGCCAAGAGTGCGTCTCGTGCGCCTCGCTGGGCTCCGACCTGGAGAGCGCGGAGAGAATCCTCTCGGGCCTGCGGCCTCCCGCCGCGCCGAAAGGGCTGATCGCCGTTCTCAAGGGCATCCCGTCGCGGACGGTGAACTGCGAGGCGGCGGACCTGCTGGCGGCGGCCGAAGTCGAGGGCGAACTGTCGCCGCCGGATCAGGAACGTCTCGCATTCCACCGCTCGCGCTGCGAGGCGTGCGCCGAAGCGGCCGGAATCCTCCGGACATCTCGCGAGCTCGCTTCGCCCGCCCCGGCGCCGTGGGTGATGGGGCGCCTGGCCGCGACCCGCCCCGAGAAAAAGAAGCGATCCTCCTTCTGGAGCCTCGTCGCGAGCCCGAAGGGAGCGATCGCCCTGGCCTACGCCGCCGCGGTGGTCGTGATGTTCTCCGGGTTCAACCCCGCGGACCTCGCTCGCAAGGCCGGCGTCGCGCGCCTGGAAGAGACCGCGAAGACGTCGGCAGAGAGCGCCGGGCGCACGCTGGGCGACCGGATCGGTGCCTTCGAGGAAGAGGCGGTTCGCCGCCTGGCCGTGTGGAAGGGAGTCGCGACCGGCTACGGGCGCGCCGCGATCACCCGCGCCATCCAGCTCGTGATGAAGACCGAAACGCAGCCCCCCCCGCGCCCCGGCAAGTCCGGCGAGGAGAAGGGGATGCTCAACAAGGACGAGATTCAAGATGTGGCGCGCCTTACGCCGCCGCAAGAGGAGCTGAAAGACAATGGATGAGAACGTGTCCGCGCCCCCGCCTCCGCCTCCTTCCGCCCCGCCGCCTCCGCCACCGCCGCCGCCCGTGGCTCCTGTCGCGGCCGCCGCGTCCGCGCCGGTGTACGTCGAGCACAAGTCGCCGGGGCTCGCGGGGTTCCTGTCGATCTTCTCGGGCCTCGGCCACCTGTACCTGGGCCTCTACCAGAGGGCGTTCGCCTTCGCCGCCGCGTTCTGCTTCCTGATCGCCTTCAGCTCGCACGGCCGAGGGGGCGCGTTCTTTGGCCCTGTCATTTTCTTCGTCTGGGTCTTTGCGATCATCGACGCGGTCCGGCAGGCCAAGGCGATCAACCGCGGCGCCGTCGCGGAAAGCGGCTTCGCTCCCGCGACAGCCCCGGCGATCCGCAGAGAAGGAACGGGCGGACTGACCTGGGGCGTGATCCTCGTCGGGATCGGCGTCCTCTGGATCCTCGACCGCTACCTCACCATCGACTGGTCTTTCATGGAGGAATGGGGCGGGCCGATGGCGCTCATTCTCCTCGGCCTCGTCCTGGTCATCTCCCACATCCGCAAGAAGCGCCAGGAGCACGAGTCCGGCGTGGGGATGCCGCCGAGGAGCTACTAAGTAACCGGGGTCGGGAATCGCGAATCGGAAATCGGGAATCGATCCGGAAGAGCCTTCGATTTCCGGTTGCCGATTTCCGGTTTCCGGCTCGGTTACCGTCTCTTGAAGTACTTCTCCAGGTCTTCCTCGGTCATCGACAGGACCACAGGCCGGCCGTGGGGGCAGGTGAAACGGTCGGCCGTCTTGATCCAGTCGGCGAGCAGGCGCCGGATCTCCTCCGGCGCGAGGTGGTAGCGGATCGTCACGGCCGACCGGCAGGCGACGCTCGCCGCCAGCCGGTCGCGCCGGGAAACCGTCGTGGAAGATCCCGTTTCGCCGAGCGCCCCGAGCACTTCGCGAAGGGTCTCCGCGGGCTCGCGGTCGGTGGCCTCGGCCGGAAGCGCGGCGATCGCCCAGGACCGGCCGGACATCGGCTCGATCTCGAATCCCGCCGCGGATAAGTCCTCGAAGCTCGAAGCGAGCGTCTCCGCCTCTTCCGGCGTCGCCTCGAAGAGGGCGCGGAGCAGAAGCTTCTGGGAGAGCTGCCGGCCCGACGCGACCCGGTCGCGGATGCGCTCGTAGAGGATCCTTTCGTGGGCGGCGTGCTGGTCGATGACCAGCAGGCCCTCCGGCCCCGAGGCGAGGATGAAGGACTCCCGGTGCTGGCCGATCGCGACGATCTCGGGCGGCCGCTTCTCCACCGGCTGCGCCGGAGGCGGCGCCGGAGGAACCGGAACGCGGGCAACCGTCGGCGTCAGGCGCGAAGGCGCTTCGCCGTAAGGCTCGGAGGGTTCGGAGACGGCCTGCTCGAAGGGGACCGGCTTCAGACGCCGCTCCTCCTTTCCCGCCAGGAGCGCCGAGAGGAGCGCGTGGTAGACGAGGCGGTAGGCGGTTCCCGCGTCGGCGAACCGGACGAGGGTCTTCGCCGGCGAGACGTTGACGTCCACGATTCCGCCCTCGGCCGAAAGGAAGAGAAACGCCGCCGGATGCCGGTCCGTGCGGATCGCTTCCCGGGAGGCCTGGCCGACGGCGCGCGTCAACGAGCGGTCTTCGACCGGCCTGCCGTTGACGAAGAGGTACTGGAACCGGCGGCTCGGGAAGGTGATCGAGCCGCGGGTCGCGAAGCCGGAGATCTTGAGCGCTCCCGAGCGCGCCTCGAACTCCTCGAGCTCGCCGAGGGTCTCCTGGCCGAAGACCTGGAGGATCCGAGCGGCGCGGTCCACCGCTGACGGCGCGTCGAGGAGCTCCCGGCCGCCCGAGCGGAGCGTGAAGGCGACCGAAGGGTTGGCGAGCGCGGCCTTCGTCACCGCGGCGGCGGCCGCGCGGCCTTCGACCTCCGGCTTGCCGAGGAACTTCCGCCGGGCGGGAGTGTGCGAGAAGAGACCCTCGACGAGGACGTCGGTCCCGCGCGGGCGGGCGGCCGGCTCCTCCGAGACGCTTGCGCCGTGCTCGATCCGGAGACGGACCGCTTCCGGGCTCGTCCCGTCCGACGTCGTCAGCGTCAGCGTCGAGACCGACGCGATCGAGGGAAGCGCCTCCCCGCGGAATCCGTAGCTGCGGATCCCCGTCAGGTCCTCGTCGCTCGAGATCTTCGAGGTCGCGTGCCGCTCCAGGGCGAGCCCGGCGTCCTCGGCCGACATCCCGCTGCCGTCGTCGCGGACGAGGATCTTCTCGATGCCGCCGCCCTCGAGGTCCACGTCGATCCGGGTCGCCCCGGCGTCCAGAGCGTTCTCGACGAGCTCCTTGACGACCGAAGCCGGCCTCTCGACGACCTCCCCGGCGGCAATCCGGTCGATGACGTCGCTCGAGAGACGGTGGATCTTCGGCAAGGGTCAGTCCTTCCCGTAGACGACGCGTCCGCCCGCGACCGTCCGGAGGACCTCGATCTTCTCGATGGAGTCCGGAGCGATCGTGAGCGGATCGGCGGAGAGGACGACGAAGTCCGCGAGCTTGCCGGGCGAGAGCGTTCCCTTTTCCCTTTCCTCGAAGGCCGCCCACGCCGCTTCCGACGTGTAGGCGCGCAGAGCCTCCTCGGCCGTGATGCGCTGCTCGGGATACCAGCCCTTCGGGTTCTTCCCGTCGATCGTCCGGCGCGTCACGGCGGCGTCGATTCCCGCGATCGGCGAGATCGGCGCGACGTCCCAGTCCGATCCGAAGATCAGCCGTGCCTTCGAGTCGAGCAGGGCGCGGTACGCGTAGCTCGACCGGCAGCGTTCCCGGCCGATCCGTTTCTCGGCCCACCGCCCGTCGTCGATCGCGTGATACGGCTGCATCGAAGCGATGACGCCGAGCCGGCCGAAGCGCGGGATGTCGGCGGGCCGTATGTGCTGGGCGTGCTCGATCCGGAAGCGGCGGTCCTTGCCGCCGTTGGCCTTCGCGACCCTCTCGAAGAGATCCAGGATCTCGGCGTTGGCGCGGTCTCCGATCGCGTGGATCTCGACCTGGAGCCCGGCCCTGTCGGCGGCGGCGACCCGCTCCTCCATCTTCGAGAGGGGGATCGCCTCGGCGGCGAAGACTCCCCTGTTGCCGGGCTCGTCGTCGTAATCGGCGAAGAAGAGCGCGGTGCCCGACCCGAGAGAGCCGTCGGCGAATCCCTTCACGCCGCCGATCCGCAGCCACTCGTCGTCTCCGAGCGACCGGCGCCTGGCGGCGGCCTTCTCCCATTCCGAGAGCGACGGCCTGTAGTTGACCCGCACGGTCATCTCGACGGCCCGGCGAAGCTTCTCCCAGGCGTCGATGTCGAGGGGGCCGCCGGGCAGATCCTGCACGGAAGTGACGCCGTACTTCGCGGCCTCTTTCATCGCGGCGCGAAGCGCCTCGGTCAGCTCCGCCTGCGTCCTCGGCGGCCGGACCTTCGAGATCGAGTCCATCGCCGCGTCCTTCAAAACCCCGGTCGGTTCGCCCCCGGCGTCGCGCACGATGACGCCGCCGGGCGGGTCCGGAGTCTGGCGCGTGATGCCGGCCTGCTTCAATGCCAGGCTGTTGCAGACCATCATGTGGCCGTCCTGACGGGAAAGGCACGCCGGCCGGTCGCCCGTCGCCGGATCGAGCAGCGCGCGGGTGGGCAGCCGCGGCACCGCCCACTGCTGATGGTCCCACGCGCCGTCGGTGATCCACTGCCCGGCCGGGCGCGTCTTCGCGAACTCGGCGAGCGTCCGCGTGAAGTCCGCCTCGTCCTTCGTGCGCCGCAGGTCCACGGCCAGCAGGTTGAACCCGCCCATCGTCATGTGGGTGTGCGAGTCGATGAAACCGGGCACGACTCGCCGCCCCTTCGCGTCCACGACGAGGGTCTTCGGGCCGCGCAGCTTCGTCATCTCGGCCGTCGCGCCGACGGCGGCGATGCGGCCGCCGCGCACCGCGAACGCCTCCGCCTCGGGCCGCGCGGGATCTCCCGTCCAGACCTTTCCGGACAGCAGGACGAGGTCGGCGGGCTCCGGCGCCGCGGCGGAAGTCATCGCGAGCAGAAGAATGGCCGCCGCGACGGTCATGCCGTCATGCCGTCGAGGAGACCCCGTCCTTTCCCGAAAGCGTGGCGCGCGCCGCCGCCAGCCGCGCGACGGGAACCCGGTAGGGAGAGCACGAGACGTAGTCGAGGCCCGCGCCGTGGAAGAACTCGACCGACCGCGGATCGCCGCCGTGCTCGCCGCAGATCCCGACCTTCAGCTTCGGGTTGGCCTGCCTGCCGCGCTGGGTCGCGATCGCGACGAGCTCGCCCACCCCGGCCTGGTCGAGGCTCGCGAAGGGATCCTCCGGAAGGATTCCCTTCTCGATGTACGCCGGCAGGAACGTGGCCGCGTCGTCGCGCGAGTAGCCGAAGGTCATCTGGGTCAGGTCGTTGGTCCCGAAGGAGAAGAAGTCGGCCGCCTCGCCGATCTCCTTCGCGCGCAGGGCAGCTCGCGGGATCTCGATCATCGTGCCGACCTTGTAGGAGATCGCCTGGTGGGTCTCCCCGATCACGCGCTTCGCGACCTCGTCCACCATCACCCTGAGCGTGTCGAACTCGGCCCTGGTTCCGATGAGAGGGATCATGACCTCGGGCTGCGGCTTGTTGCCGGCGCGAATGGACTCCGCCGCCGCCTCGAAGATCGCCTGGACCTGCGTTTCGTAGATCTCCGGGTGGGTGATGCCGAGCCGGCAGCCGCGGTGTCCGAGCATCGGGTTGGCTTCGTGCAGCTGCCGGACGCGTTCGCGGAGCTTCTCGGGAGAGACGTTGAGCTCCGCCGCGGTCTTCTTCAGCGCCGATTCCTCGTTGGGAAGGAATTCGTGGAGCGGAGGATCGAGCAGCCGGATCGTGACCGGCCTCTCCCCCATCTCCCGGAAGATGCCGACGAAGTCCTCTCGCTGCATCGGGAGGATCTTCTCGAGCGCCGCGCGCCGTCCCTCGGGGGTCTCGGCGAGGATCATCTCGCGGACCGCGAGGATCCGCCGCTCCTCGAAGAACATGTGCTCGGTGCGGCAGAGGCCGATCCCCTCCGCTCCGAAGACCACCGCGACCCGCGCGTCCGTCGGAGTGTCCGCGTTGGCGCGCACTCCCAGCCTTCGCCTCTTGTCCGCCCACGACAGGATCCGGTCGAACGCCCGAAACACCGGCGCCTTCTCGGGCGCGAGGCTCTTCTCCAGGGCCACCTGGAGAACTTCCGAAGGCTTCGTCGGAAGATCCCCGAGAATGACTTCCCCCGTGGTCCCGTCAATGGAGATGAAATCCCCCTCCTTCGCCGAGAGCTTCTTCGCGGAGAGCTTTCCCGCTGCGGCGTCGACGGTGATCTCTCCAGCGCCTACGACGCAGGTCTTTCCCATTCCGCGCGCTACGACTGCAGCGTGCGAGTTGCTCACCAGAACCGGAGTCAAGCGACTCGAGAAAACGACGAAGTTCTTGTCGAGCTCTTCCGAAGCGTCGACCTCGAAGTTGTAAACGATCGTCGACTCGGGCTTTCCGACGCGGATCGCTCGGTAGGAGCGCAGCGGCGAATCCAGCAGCGCGCGGACCTGGCCTTTCTTTTCTCCCTTGCAAAGCGGGAGAACGTCTCTCCGAAGCTTGTCCACTCCGAAGAGGAGATTCCTCTTGATCCCCTCGCGGACGCGGCCCATGAAATTGACCTCCTCCACGATGTCCTGGAAGAGACCGTTCACCGCGAGGCATTTGGAGGCGTAATACCGCGCCGGAATCTGGACCTTGATTCGATGGGTGTACTGAAGGATCTCCTCGACGCATTCGGCGATCTGAAGAAGGTGATGCTCACGGTTATTCGAGATCTGGGGAACGATTCCAAGTCGGAGGCAGGCGACAGCAAGCCCTTCCAGCATCCGGACGTTCTTTCTCGCAACGACGACCTGGAGGCGGAGCCGGCTCGAGGAAACCGCATAGGTTCCGTCGCCATCCACGTAGCCGGCGAGGAAATGGAGCAGCGCCGGACGATCGAGTCCGAGGACCCATTCGGTGAGATTTTCCCGAATCGCGGAAAGGCGAGCCGCCGGTTCCTTGCGGGTGCAGAACCTGTCTTCCACGCTTCCTCGAATTGTTCGTCCACGAAGAACGGCGACCGTTTCTCTGCGCCGGACGCGCGTGAACGGGAAACCCGTCCCTTCCTGGAACTTCTTCTCGACCGCCGCTATGAACTCTTGCTTCGCTGTTGTGGACTTCTGAATGAAGACGATCGCCCCGCGCCTACGATTGACCCGGATGTAACCGTCGGAAAAAAGCGCGCCGGCGACGTAAGCAAGCGCTTCGGAAGCTTCGGACACCTTTGCAGCCGGGACTCTGTCGAGAATGGTCACGAATCCCGAATCGGCGAGAACCTGATCCAGCCGCTTCTTCTCGAGCCGGCGCTGGCGAATCGTGAACATCTTGTGATCGGGCGTCAGGCGAAGTGTGTTGCGGACAGAACGTCCCGTCTGCGAAACCGCGGCAGAGATGACGGCGCCGGGCTTCGCCCCGGCCGCGATGACCGGACGCCAGACGGGCCGTAACTTCGCCGTGTCGAGTGCGAGGATCGAAAATGGCTTGCCTTCGGCAAAGCGGGCGAAAGCGGCTTCCGCGGTCAGCAAGCCCTCGCTGGTCAGAACACGCGTTTCTCCGGCAACGCAGGTCATGCCGCCACGGGTCGTGAGGATTCCGGCCGATGCGTTCATTCCCGCGATGTCCTCGGGTGAAGTTTCCTCGCGGACCAGGACAACTGGTGTCCCCTCCGTGGCGAGCTTCACGGCGTGCTCGGCGGTGAAGGCGATGCGGCCGGAGGCGGCGCCGGGGCCGGCGGGGAGGCCCTTGCCGAGGAGGCGGCCCGCGGAGACGGCGGCGCTCTTCTTCGCGGGGTCGAAGACCGGCGCGAGGAGCTGGATGAGCTGCTCCGGCTCGACGCGGCCGATGGCTTCGTCCTCGGTGATGAGGCCCTCGTCCACCATGTCCGAGGCGATCCGAACGGCGGCGAAGCCGGTGCGCTTGCCGTTGCGGGTCTGCAGGACGTAGAGGCGGCCGTCCTCGATCGTGAACTCGAGGTCCTGCATGTCCCGGAAATTCTTCTCGAGGAGGTCCCGGACGCGCAGAAGCTCCCCGTGCGCCTTCGGCATCGTCTCCTCGAGAGAATTGCCCGAGCCGTCGACATTCAAGGGGCGCGGCGTGCGGATGCCGGCGACGACATCTTCGCCCTGGGCGTTGGGAAGGAACTCTCCGTAGAACTTTTTCTCGCCCGTCGAGGGATCGCGCGTGAAGGCGACGCCGGTGGCCGAAGTCTCGCCGCGGTTCCCGAAGACCATCGCCTGGACGTTGACGGCGGTCCCCCAGTCGTGCGGAATCCGGTGCAGCCGGCGGTACTCCCGCGCTCGCTTGTTGTCCCAGGACTTGAAGACAGCGCCGATCGCGCCCCAGAGTTGCTCCTGCGGGTCCTCGGGGAAGGTCTTGCCGGTCTTGCGGCGGATGATTTCTTCGTAGGTCTCGACGACCTCCGCGAGGTCCCCGGCGGTCAGATCGGCGTCCGACTGGACTCCGCGCGACTTGCGCTTCTCCGTCAGGGCGTGCTCGAAGTCTTCCTTGCCGAGGTTCATGACGACGTCGCCGTACATCTGGAGGAAACGGCGGCGGCAGTCCAGCGCGAACCGCTCTCCGGCCGCGGCGGCGAGCCCCTTGACGGTCCGGGAGTTCAGCCCGAGGTTCAGGATCGTGTCCATCATCCCCGGCATCGAGGAGCGCGCGCCCGACCGGACCGACACGAGCAACGGGTTGGAGGCGTCGCCGAATTTCCGCCCCGCGGCCCCTTCGACCTGCGAGAGCGCCTGCGCGACCTCGCTCTTCAGGCCGTCCATCTCCGCGCCGCTCGAGTACTGCGCGCTGACGGCGGCTTCGATCGTGAACCCCGGGGGAACCGGGACCCCGAGGGCCGTCATCTCCGCGAGGCCGTACCCTTTTCCGCCCAGCCGCTCCTTGCCCAGGCCGGCGCCCTCGGCGCGGCCGTTGCCGAAGAAGAAAACGCGCTTCATTTGTCCTTCTCCACCACGATCTCCGAGAAGTCCGCGAGCCGCGAAAATTCTTCCTGAATCGCGGCCAGCAGGGCAAGACGATTTCGCCTCAAATCCTCCTCGGGGCAGTTCACGAGCACCTCGACGAAGAAACGGTCGAGCGACGGAGCGATGGAGGCGATCATCTCCAGGGCCTCGCGGTACCGGCGGCTCGAGGCGAGGCGGCCGATGACCGGCCGCGCCTGGAGGAAATCGGCCGCGAGTTGCCGCTCGGCGCTCTCGCGGTAGAGGTCGGGAGACGGCGGCCCGGGCTTCTCCTCCCCGACGATGTTGCGGATGCGCTTGGAGGCGAGGATGAGCGACCGGAAATCGGTCCCCTTCCGGGCCTCGGTCAGGGCGGCGGCGCGGTCGGCGACGTCGGCGAAGTTCCACGCGTCCACGGAGAGGACCGCGGAGATCTCGTCGTAGGAGTGGCCTCGGCGCTCGAGGAAGTTGCGCAAACGCTCCTCGAAGAAGCCGCCCAGCTGCCTGAGCGCCTCCTCGGCGGGAACCGTCGCGACGCCGTCGGGATAGAGCGTCAGCGCTCCCGCCAGGACCGGCCGCCAGTCGAGCCTCCATGCGCTTGCCGCGACGATCGCGACCGCGCCGTACGCCGCGCGGCGCAGACCGTACGGGTCCTTCGATCCCGTCGGCGGCAGCCCGATCTGGAAGAACCCGGCCAGCGCGTCGAAGCGGTCGGCCAGGGAGAGGACCGCGCCGGAGGCTTCCCTGGGAAGCTCGTCTCCCGCCGAGGCGGGGCGGTACTGGTCGTAGATCGCCTTCCACACCGCGTCGGGGTATCCCTCGCGCCGGGCGTAGATCCCGCCGACGACGCCCTGCAGGTCGGTGAACTCCTTGACCATCTTCGTGGTCAGGTCGGTCTTGGCGAGCCGCGCCGCGGTCGTGACGGCGGGGACGAGATCGGAGCGGCCCACGGCCCGGGCGATCGCCTCGGAGAGCCTCTCCAGGCGCTGCGTCCGCGCGGCGTAGTCGCCCAGCCGGTCCTGGAAGGAGAGCCGCGAAAGCTCCGCAACCCGCGACTCCAGGGGCTGCCGGACGTCATCGTCGTAGAAAAACCGCGCGTCGGCGAGCCGGGCGTTCAAGACCCATTCGTTGCCGCGCGCGATGAAGCCTTTCGGATCGTCGCGGTTGTCCATGACCGCGACGAAGTGCGGCAGAAGGCCCGACGGGCCGCGAACCGGCAGGTACTTCTGGTGCGTCCGCATCGCGGTTGTGGTGATCTCCTCGGGGAGCTCCAGGAACTCCTCGGCGAAGGAGCCTCGCACGACGCCCGGGCACTCGACGAGATCGGCGAGCGTCCCCGCGAGATCCGCATCGCTCTCGATCGAGCCTCCCGCTTCCCGGGCCAGGCGGCGGGCGTTGTCGAGTATGAGGACGCGCCGGGCCTCGCCGTCCGGCTCGACGCCGTGGCTGCGGAGCTTCGAGAGGTAGTCCTCGACTCCGGTCACCGGGAAATCGCCGTCGGAGAGAATCCGGTGCCCGGCGGTGACCGCGCAGGAAGGCACGCCCAGGATCTCCATCGGGGCGACCTCTCCTCCCAGGACCGCGAGAAGCCCGCGGATCGGGCGGACGAAGACCCGATCGCCCGCGCCCCAGCGCATCGTCTTGGGAAAGGTCAGCGCGGAGACGGCGCGCGGAACGACGTCGGCGAGGACTTCCGACGCGCGGCGGCCGCGCACGGTCCGGCGCGCGGCGGCGGTCTTTCCGCGGGGACCGTCGACGACGACGAGCTCGGAAGGATCGATCTTCTGGGCGCGGGCGAACCCTTCGCCGGCGCGCGTCGGCTTCCCCTCGGCGTCGAAGGCTGCCGAGGCCGGCGGGCCCAGGACTTCCGAGAGCTTGTCCTCCTGCTTCTCCGGAATGCCGCGCAGGATCAGGATCAGCCGCCGCGGCGTCGCGAGCGACTCCGCGGACTCGGGGACCAGGCCCTGCTCCCCGAGGTCCTCGGTGACGCGCGCCCTCAGGTCGTTGCGCGCGGCTCCCAGCGCCGGAGCCGGGATCTCCTCGGTCCGGATCTCCAAGAGGAAGTCCTGGCGGCTCACCACTCCCGTTCGCCCACGGCCCGCCTCGAGGTCAGACCGCCGCCGGCTCGGGCTGCGAGGCCTCGCTCGCGGCCGCCTGGCGCTCTTCGAGGTAAGCGCGCGCGCAGGCGCAGGCCAGATCGCGCACGCGGCGGATCAGGCCGACGCGGTCCGTGGCGGAGACGGCCCCGCGCGCGTCGAGGATGTTGAACGCATGGGAGCAGGCGAGGGCCGCCTCGTAGGCGGGCCGCACGCAGCCGGCCGAGAGCGCCCGGCGCGCCTCCGCCTCGTTGCGCTCGAAGAGGAGCGTCTGGAATTCGACGTCGGCGACCTCGAAGCAGTAGCGCGACATCTCGACCTCGTCGCGGCGGCGGACCTGGCCGTAGGAGAGCGTCTCGTTCCACATAACGTCGTAGATCGAATCGACCTTGGCCAGGAACATCGCGATCCGCTCGAGCCCGTAGGTGATCTCCGCGGTGATCGGCGCCAGATCGATGCCTCCGGCCTGCTGGAAGTAGGTGAACTGGGTGATCTCCATGCCGTCCATGACGACCTGCCAGCCCACGCCCCAGGCCCCGAGCGTCGGGGACTCCCAGTTGTCCTCCTCGAAGCGGATGTCGTGGTCCGAGGCGGCGATGCCCAGCCGCTCGAGGCTTCGCAGGTACATCCGCTGGACGTCGTCGGGCGAGGGCTTCAGGACGACCTGGAGCTGCAGGTGCTTGCCGAGCCGGAACGGATTCTCCCCGTAGCGCCCGTCGGCCGGCCGCCGCGAAGGCTGCACGTACGCGCATCGCCAGGGCTCCGGCCCCAGCACCTTCAGGAACGTCGCAGGATGCATCGTCCCCGCTCCCATGGGCAGGTCGTAGGGCTGCTCGATCAGGCACCCCTCGCCCTCCCAGAAAGCGGACAACTCTGCGATCAGCCGTTGAAGCGTGAGCATGGAAAAAGCAGTCTAACCGAGTCAACAGTCAACAGTCGACAGTTCAGGGATCGCCGCGTTGCTCAACTTTTTTTCGAAGCGAGAAGAGCATACGCAGAATCTCTTCGGACTCGGTCAGGAGTTCTTCGGTGATCTGCGGACTTGAGTATCCGAGGTCCCTGGCGAGAAGCAGAAGATAGCTGGTTTCAGCCAGGGAACCCTCGGAAATGTTCAGGAAACGAGCGTAGTCCTGCTTTCGCTGACGTTTGGCTCCTTCCGCAATATTGCTTGGAACGGAAACCGCCGAACGACGAAGCTGGGTCATCAGTCCAAACCGCTCATCGCCGGGGAACGACGCCGAGAGCCTGTAAATCCTCAAAGTCAGATGGTGGCTCCGCCTCCAGACTTCAAGGTCCCTGAACTGCTTCACACCTCATAGTTGTCGCGGTGGCCTGTCGACTGTCGACTGTCGACTGTTGACCTCTTCTCGTCGGCTGCGGACTGTCGACTATCGACTGTCGACTCCTGCAACACCTCCGCCAGCACTCTTTGCGACTTCAGCTCGTGGCCGAGGAAGTTGCGGCGGGCGAGCGAGGCGACCGCGGAGATTTCCGCGATTCCGTTGTAGCGACGGCTCGCGTCGAAGGGGGCGCGCAGAAAGGCCTGGAGGGTTTCGCATGCTTCTGCGGAGACGCGCACGACCTCGCCCGAGCGGCACTC
>DATFWF010000153.1:0-28012 GCA_035259605.1 Thermoanaerobaculia bacterium | reverse complement strand
GCGGCCCCGGCGGGCAGCCGCCGCCGGGCTCGTCGGGTCCTCCCGCCGCGCCATGAACTTCGAGATTTCGGAAGAGCACGCCCGGATCCGCGACGCGGTCCGGGAGTTCGCCGAGGAAGAGATCGCCCCCGGCGCCGCCGAGCGCGAGCGCGAGGAGCGCTTCCCGCGGGAAGTCCTCGCGGGCCTGGCGGAGATGGGGGTTCTCGGGATGATGGTTCCCGAGCAATATGGCGGGGCGGGAGCGGACGCGCTGTCGCTCGTCCTCGCGCTCGAGGAGCTCTCCCGCGTCTGCGCCTCGACGGCCGTCATCGTCTCGGTCAACAACTCGGTTTTCTGCTACCCGCTCTGGAAGTTCGGCTCCGAAGAGCAGAAGAAGACGATCCTGACGGAGGTCGCCTCGGGCCGGGTGCTCGGCGCGTACGCGTTGACCGAGCCGCAGTCGGGCTCCGATGCCGCCAACCAGAAAACGCGCGCGGTCCGAGACGGCGACTCCTACGTCCTGACCGGCGAGAAGGTCTGGATCACCAACGCGGGCGAGGCGGCCTGGTACCTCGTCATGGCGATGACGGACCCCGCCGCCGGCACGCGCGGGATCACGGCCTTCCTGGTTTCGGCGGAAGACCCGGGATTCCGCGTCGGCGCCAACGAGCCGAAGATGGGACTGAGAGCGTCGAAGACCGCGGCGATCTCCTTCGAGGAGATCCGCCTGCCTGCCTCGCGCCGGGTCGGCGCCGAGGGGGAAGGCTTCACGATCGCGATGAAGACGCTCGACCATTCCCGCATCGGCATCGCCGCTCAGGGAATCGGCATCGCGCGCGCCTGCTACGACGAGTCGGTGGCGTACGCCGCCACGCGCGAGACCTTCGGCAAGAAGCTCGCCGAGCACGAGATCATCGCCTTCCAGGTCGCGGACATGCGGGTGCAGATCGAGGCCTCGAAGCTGCTGACGTACCGGGCCGCGCTCCGCTCGGAGTTGCCCGGCGTTCGCATCTCGCGCGAGGCCTCGATGGCCAAGGTCTTCGCGACCGAGGCGTGCAACGCGATCGCGGCCCGCGCCGTGCAGATCTTCGGCGGCTACGGCTATTCGCGGGAGTACCCGGTCGAGCGCTACTACCGCGACGCCCGGGTCACGACGATCTACGAGGGAACCAGCGAGATCCAGCGGATGGTCGTCGCCAAGAACTTGCTCGCGGGGAGATGAGCGTGGACGAACGCCACGACAACGAAGCCCTGGCCCCGATAGGCCTGGTCCCGGCGCCCGCGATCGAGGCGGCGCCCGCGGCCGAGCCGGTGCCCGCCCCTCCCGCGTCCTCCGAACCGGCGGCGCCGCCGGAGCCGGCCCCCGCGCCCCCGGTTGACCTAGCGCCGTCCGTTGCCGCGCGCCCCGCGGCCTCCCCATCCGCGCCCCGGCCGGCGCCCCCGACCCCCCCTGCGCGCCAGGACCGCCGCGGTCCGCGGCCCGAGCTCGTGGAGGCGAAGGAGCCGGTCTTCCGGCAGTCGGGGGCCTATCGACTGCGGATGGATCCGCGGGACCTCGCGAAGCTGCGGGAGCTGCCCGGCTCTCGGGACAAGACGGACCGGGAGCTGGGCGAGCAGTTCTTCGACGCGCAGGCGGCGCGCCTGGTGGAGTCGATCGCGGGCGACGTTCCGGCCGACGCCGAGATCCGGGTCGTCGTGGACCCCTATTCGCGGCAGGCGTTCCTGGCGGTGGGGAGGACGATCCGAGGGATTGTGAGCTTCTGAGGGACTGTCGACTGTTGACTGTCGACCGTCGACTTTTCTCAGATGTCGGCGCTGAACAGCTTGACTGCCCCCCTCAGGAGATGAGCCTTGCGCTGATGCGGATCCACCGAGACGGAGACGTCGCCCGGGTCGGCGCCGGCATCCGCGAGGTTTTCCGCCCAGCCTTCCACGCGGAAGCGGAGGAAATCCTCGGCCAGCGCGGGCTCTTCCTTGTTCTCGAAATCCGGCAGTGATTTCAGGCGCTTCACGTTCTCCCCGTCGATCGAAAACGTGTAGCCCTCCCTCTTCATCTCGTACGGCCGGCCGGACGCGCTCGGGCTCACGAAAGGAATATTAATGCTTCCGGCGCGTTTTCCCGGCCCGATGATCCGCTGCATCCGGATTGCCGCCGCCTGCTCCGCGCTCGCGTTCCTCGCCGCGCCCGGCGCGCACGCCCAGACGGCGCTGCGCAGCCATTTCGACTCGGACTCCATCGGCCGGCAGCCCGCCTTCTTCGACTTCGTCGTTCTCGGCGCGCCGGGGGTCGCCGGGTGGAGGGTGACCGCCGGCCATAACCCGCCCTCAGCGCCGAACTTCGCCGCGCAGATCGTCCCGGAGCGCCCCGGGGACTCGATCGCCGCCGCGGTGCGGCGAAATTCGTCCTACCGCGACGGGACCTGGTCGATCGCGATCATGCGGGAAGGCGGGCAGGGAGGCATCGTCTTCCGAATGGCGGACGAGAAGAACTTCCTCGTCCTCCTCGTGGACGCGGCCGGAGGAGATGCGACGCTCGCCGCCTACCGCAACGGAACGCGGCAGGAGCTCGCGAAAGGCAAGGCCGCGATCGCCAACGAGTGGGGAGTCCTGAAGATCGCCGGCGACGGGCCGAAGATCGCCGCGACGTGGGACGGGAAGAAGCTCCTCGAGGGGACCGACCCGAGCCCCGCCGCCGGACGGTCCGGGATGGCCACCGCCGGGCACGGGATCACGTCCTTCGACGAGTTCGTGCTCGACCCGGCCGCCGAACCCGGAAAACGGTAATCGGAAACCGGCACTCGAAGCTCCGAAGCCATCAGTTACCGATTCCCGATTTCCGATTTCCGGCTACGGCGGGATCGTCGCGGCGTACCGGAACTTTCCTCCCTCGACCTTCAGGATCACGGCGGGCTTGACGGGGTTCCGGTCGGCGTCCATCGTGATCGTTCCGGTCACTCCCGGGAAGTCGGCGGTGGAAGCCAGGGCGTCGCGCACCCGCTTGCCCTCGGTCGAGCCGGCCCGCTTCATCGCGTCGGCGATCAGCCGCGCCGCGTCGTAGGAGAGCGCGGCGATCGAGTCCGGCGCGGCGCCGAAGACCTTTCGGTAGTCCTCGACGAAGGTCCGGACGGCCGTCGACGGGTCGTCCACCGAGTAGTGATTGGAGAGGTACGAGCCCTCGACCGCCGCTCCGCCGATCTCGACGAGCTTGGGCGAGTCCCAGCCGTCGGCCCCGAGGAGCGCCGCCTTCATCCCGAGCGACCGGGCCTGCCTCGCGATCAGTCCCGCGTCCGTGTAGTAGCCGGGAATCATCACCGCGTCCGGAGCGGCGGACTGGATCGCGGTCAGCTGCGCGGAGAAATCGCTGTCGCCTTCGGCGTACTTGACCTCGGCGGCGATCCGCCCGCCGAGCGCGGTGAAGGCGGTCCGGAAGGACTCCGCCAGGCCGACGCTGTAGTCGCTCTTGGCGTCCACCAGGAGCGCCGCGGTCTTGGCCTGGAGCGTCTGCCAGGCGAAGGTCGCGACCGCCTTGCCCTGGTACGAATCGATGAAGCAGACGCGGAAGATGTAGTCCCCCTTCTTGGTCACCTCGACGTTGGTCGAGGATGGCGACACCATCGGCACCTGGTAGTTCTGCGCGATCGGCGCCGCGGCGAGGCTGCGCGAGGAGGCGTTCTCGCCGATCAGGGCGACGACATGGTCCCGCGTGATCAGCTTGGAGACCGCCGAAGCCGCCTCGGAAGGATCGTTGTGGTCGTCCTCGACGAGGAGGTCGAGCTTCTTTCCGAGGACCCCTCCCGCGGTATTCAACTGGTCGATCGCGAGGCGCGCGCCGTTTCGGCCCGACTGCGCGAAGGTCGCCTGGGGCCCGGTCAGCGCGCCGAAGAAACCGATCTGGATCTTCTGCGCCTCGGGCGTCTTCTCGCCGCCGCACCGCGCGGCGAGAATCGCCGTCAGGAGGAGTCCGGCAAGAAGGCGCTCCCGTCGCACCGAGCGGATTCTAAGCTCGCCGCCCCTGCCCTCTACCACCTACCACCGATCACCGTCTCACCCTTGATAGCCTTGCACCCGGTATCGCCGAAGAGGCGTAGATAGAGAGACAAGATGAACGAAACCAGGACCTACGACGTCGCGATCATCGGATCCGGGCCCGGAGGGTACGTCGCGGCGATCCGCGCGGCGCAGCTCGGCCTCTCCGTGCTGGTGATCGAGAGGGAGTCGCGGCTGGGCGGGGTCTGCACGCTGCGCGGTTGCATCCCGACCAAGGCCCTGCTCCATACGGCCGACCTCCTGGAAGAGGCGCGGCACGGCGCGGAGGTCGGTGTGGCGACGCGCGAGGTCCGGCTGGAGCTCGCCGCGGCGATGAAGCACAAGGAGAAGGTCGTCCGGCAGAGCTCCAACGGCGTCGCCTTCCTGATGAAGAAGAACAAGGTGGACGTCGTCAACGGGTTCGGCCGCATCGCCTTTCCCGGGCGCGTCTCGGTCGCCGGAGCCGACGGCGCGGAGACGTCCTACTCGGCGCGCAACATCCTGATCGCCACCGGCTCGGCGCCCCGGTCCCTTCCGGGAATCGAGATCGACCACAAGACGGTCCTGTCGTCGGACTCGATCCTGGAGGTCACCGAGGTCCCGAAGTCGCTCCTCGTCATCGGCAGCGGCGCCGTCGGCGTCGAGTTCGCCTCGGTCTTCAACCGCTTCGGGTCCAAGACGATCGTCGTCGAGATCCTGCCGCGCATCGTGCCGATCGAGGACGAGGAGGTCTCCCGCGAGCTCGCCGCGTCCTTCAAGAGACAGGGGATCGCGGTCTACGTGGACACGAGGATCGAGCGCGTCAACCGCGTGGACGGGGGAGTCGAGGTGCTCGCCCGCTCCTCCGGGGAGAAGACGGAGAACTTCAAGGCCGAGAAGATCCTGATGGCCGTCGGGAGAAAGCCGCTGTCCGAGGGGATCGGCCTGGAAGGCGCGGGGGTCGCGACCGAACGCGGGTACATCCTCGTGGACGCGATGATGCGGACCAGCGCCCCGGGCATCTACGCGATCGGGGACGTCGTGCCGACGGCTCAGCTCGCGCACGTGGCGTCGGCCGAAGGAGTCGTCGCGGTCGAGCACATGGCCGGGAAGAATCCGCCGGCCATCAACTACGACCAGGTCCCGGGCTGCACCTACTGCTCACCCGAGATCGGCTCGATCGGCCTTTCCGAGGCGAAGGCGCGCGCGGAGGGCTATGACGTCGCGGTCGGGAAGTTCCCGTTCTCCGCCAACGGCAAGGCGCGCATCCTGAACGAGACCGGCGGGTTCGTGAAGATCGTGGGCGAGAAGAAATACGACGAGGTGCTCGGCGTCCACATCATCGGCCCGCACGCTACGGAGCTGATCGCCGCGGCCGGCGCGGCGCTGAAGATGGAGGCGACTTCCGAGGAGCTGGCGCGGACGATCTTCGCCCATCCGACGCTCTCCGAGGCGATGCACGAAGCGTCGGAATCGGTCGAAGGGAAACCGATTCACATTTGAAAGAGGTCTAGACGCTTCCCGGACCCCGGGGCAGTTCCCCATTTCCCGCGGGCCCACGGGGGAGTTCGCCGGGAGCCGATTGAGTGGAGCCCGCCGGCGGATACGCGAAAGTCTTTCCTTCCTTGTAGTCGTTGGGGGAGTTCGGGTAACCGATGCTGGAGCCGGGAACCTGTTTCGAGTCCCACTCCGGCTTGTATTTCCGGTCGGGGTTGAAGAGCGCGGACCCATCCTTGCGCTCGCCGGGCTGTTGCCCCGCGTCCACCGCCGTGAGCGCACCCGCCTTCCCGTTTGCGGCCGGCGCGGCCGACCCGGCTCCGGTCGGCCCGAGCACGATCAGGTCCTTGCCGGGCCTCGGTCCGCGGGCGGCACCGGCGGGCGGCGCGGAGGCCGAGAGACGGCGGACGTCGGCTTTCTTCACGCTGACGAGCAAGCCGTCCGGATGGCGGTGAAAGAGGAGCGCGGTCCCGGTGTCGCGGGGCTGGTCCTGCGCCCAGGCGATCTGTCCCCCGGCCATCTCGATGCGGTAGACGTTGCCGGGCTGCGGCGGCGCGGGCGCCAGGCCCAGCAGGGAAATCGCCGCCGCCGCCAGGATGTTTTGCAGAGGCATGGAGGGAATTATAGCGTCCGGGGGCCGGCGTGTCGGTCCGCCCGCCGCCGGAACGCGCAGGAAATAGAATGGAGACGCTTCGACCCATGAGCCAGAGCCAGGAAAAGGAACGCGCTCCGGCCGACCTGTCGGCCCTCCGGATCCGCCGCGAGCCGGAGAAGACCCGCGGTCCCCGCGGGTGGCTGCTGGCGGCCGCCATCCTGGTCGTGGCGGCCGGCGCCGCCGCCTTCCTCTATTCCGGCAAGGCTTTGCGCGGCAAGACCGTCGAGACCGTCTCGGCGTCGGTCGTGACCGAGGGGCAGGCGACGACGCTTCTCTCGGCGACCGGGTACGTCGAGGCCGAGCGCAAGGCCGACCTTTCGCCCAAGATCACCTCCCGCGTCACGGAGTTGAACGTCACCGAGGGGACCCGCGTCCGCAAGGGGGACGTCATCGCGCGCCTCGACCACACGGACCTGGACGCGAACCTCGCGGACGCGAAGGCTTCCTGGATCAACGCGAAGGCCGAGATGGACCGCCAGCAGGCTCTCCGGCGCGAGGGGCTGGCGCCGCAGTCCGCGGTGGACGCCGCCGTCGCGCAGGAGGCTTCGACGCGCGCCAAGGTGGCGTACGCCGAGGCGCTTCTCGGATACACCGAGATTCGCGCCCCGTTCACCGGGGTCGTCACCGCCAAGCGCGCGTTCGTCGGCGAGGCGGTCTCGCCCTTCGGCTCCTCGCCCTCGGGCGGCGGCTCCGGCGGCGCGATCGTGACGCTGGTCGAGTTCTCCAGCCTCTATGTCGGCGCGGACGTCAACGAGTCCAACCTCGCCAGGCTGGGAGACAAGCAGCCCGCGGAGATGTCGCTCGACGCGGTTCCCGACAAGACGTACCACGGGTTCCTCCGCCAGATCGTGCCGGCGGCCGACCGGCAGAAGGGAACGGTGCGCGTCAAGGTCGCGTTCCTCGACGCCGACGACAAGATCCTGCCCGATCTCTCGGCGCGGGTCTCGTTCACCGCCGCGCCGACCCAGGGAAAGTCCAGCCGCGCGCGGATCCTCGTTCCGAAGTCCGCGCTGGCTTCGCGCGACGGCGCCTCCGGGGTCTACCGAGTCGTGGAGGGGAGGGCGAAGTTCGTCCCGGTCGAGACGGGAGGCGACGTCCAGGGACAGATCGAGGTGACAAAGGGCCTTCAGGGAGGAGAGACTCTCATCTCGCAGCCCGACAAGGCTGGAGTCCGGGAGGGTGATCGGGTCAAAGTGGAAGGGGGACCGGCCGCATGAGCGACGCTCTGATCGAAATCTCTCACGTCGAGAAGGTCTATCGCCGGGACGCGCTGGAGATCCCGGTGCTGGACGACGTCAACCTGAAGGTCCCGGAAGGGGAGTTCCTGGCGCTGATGGGCCCCTCCGGCTCGGGCAAGACGACGCTCCTGAACCTCATCGCGGGCATCGACCAGCCCACGCGCGGCCGGGTGATCGTGGGCGGGCGGGACATCTCGGAGATCTCGCAGACGGAGCTCGCGAAGTGGCGGTCGAGCACGATCGGGTTCATCTTCCAGCTCTACAACCTCATCCCCGTGCTGACCGCGTTCGAGAACGTCGAGCTGCCGCTCCTCCTGACGAGCCTGAAGAAGTCGGAGCGGCGCCGGCACGTCGAGACGGCCCTCTCCATCGTCAACCTCTCCGACCGCATGGACCACTACCCGAGGCAGCTCTCCGGCGGCCAGGAGCAGCGGGTCGCGATCGCCCGCGCGATCGTGTCCGACCCGGCGATCCTCGTGGCGGACGAGCCGACCGGCGACCTCGACGCGAAGTCGGCCGAGGAGATCCTGGTGCTCTTGAACCGCCTGAACCAGGAATTCCGGAAGACGATCGTGATGGTCACGCACGACCCGAAGGCGGCGGGCCGCGCGCACCGCATGGTTCACCTGGATAAGGGGATCCTCCACTCCGAGGAGCTGACCGAGAGCGGGACGCTGATGGGCCGGAGGAGGATCGAATGAAGTACCTGCGGCTGATCTGGAAGAACGTCTTCCGCAAGAAGACGCGGATGGTCCTGACGACCGGCTCGATCGTGCTCGTCCTCGTCCTGATCGTGGTGCTGACCTCGCTGCTCCAGGCGATGGAGGCCGACCCGTCGGGCGGGAAGGGCGCGAACCGCTTGATCGTCCAGCACTCGACCGGCCTCGGGAACCTCCTTCCGCTGTCCCAGAGGCAGCGCATCGAGCAGATCCCCGGAGTCGTGGCCGTTTCGCCGGAGACGTGGTTCGGCGGCGTCTACAAGGACGACCGGCCGGAGAACTGGATCGGCCAGCTCTCGGCGGACCCCGACATCTACTTCGACAAGATCTTCGACGACGCGACGATCGACCCCGCCGTCAACGCCGAATGGAAGGCGACGCGCAACGGGTTCGTCGCGGGCAAGAAGATCGCCGACAAGTTCGGCTGGAAGAAGGGCGACCACATCATCCTGCGCGGGACCTACATCTCGACCAATCTCGACCTGATCTTCATCGGCCCGTACAGCGCGGGGGACGAATCCAACGTCTTCTTCCACAACGCGTACTTAAACGAGGCCGAGTGGTTCGGCAAGAACCGGCTGACCGGGCTCTACTACCTGAAGGTCGCGAGCGCCGCCGACGTGCCGCGCGTCGCCGCTGCGATCGACAAGATGTTCGAGAACAGCGACGCGCCGACCAAGACGCTCACCGAGAAACAGTTCCAGCTCCAGTTCATGGAGATGATGGGAAACGTCAAGCTCCTGATCAACGGGATCTCGCTCATCATCCTCTTCGCGGTCACGCTGATCGTGGCCAACACCGTCGCCATGTCCGCGCGCGAGCGGGTCACGGAGATCGCGGTCATGAGGACGCTCGGCTTCCGGAGCAGCCACATCCTCTCCTTCATCCTCTCGGAATCGGTGCTGATGTCGCTGCTCGGGGGATTGCTCGGCGTGCTGATCGCCAAGTTCGTCCTGATTCCGATGCTCCTCGCGGTCGGGGAGAAGACGTCCATCTCGGCCTGGCTGATCAACTTCCGGGTCACGCTCCCGACGCTGGCGCTGGCGTTCGGGGTCTCGGTCGGCGTCGGGATTTTCGCCGGGTTCGTGCCGGCGATCCGGTCCTCGCGGATCAAGATCGTGGACGGGTTGAGGCAGGTGGTATGACAGTGGGGGCGTGCCCTCCCTGTCGACTGTCGACTGTCGACTGTTGACTCGTTAATCATGGCCATCCCTCTCAAATACAACTTCCGCAATCTCCTGGTCCGGCGCGTGTCGACCGGGATGACCGTCTTCGTCATCGGCCTCGTCGTCGCCGTCTTCCTCTGCGTGCTGGCCCTCGTCCAGGGCGTCACGCGGACGCTCTCGGTCACCGCCTCGACTCGAAACGTCGTCACACTCCGGGTCGGCTCGCAGGCGGAGATGCAGAGCGTGGTCACCCGGGACCAGGCCGACCAGATCAAGGCGCTGCCCGGAATCGAGCGGAGCGCCGACGGCCGTCCCTACGTGTCGCCCGAGCTCATTACGCTGATCAGCCTGCCCCGCGAGGACGGCAAGACCGCGAGCAACGTGCAGGTCCGGGGGATGGACCCGATCGGGGTCGAGATGCGGCCGGCCGTCAAGATCGTGGACGGCCGGATGTTCCAGGTCGGGAGCAACGAGGCGGTCGTCTCGCGCAACCTCTCGAAGCGCTACGCGGGCATGAAGCTCGGGCAGACTCTCAAGTCCGGGAGCTTCCGCTGGGTCATCGTCGGTTTCTTCGACGCCTCCGGCAGCGCCTACGAGTCCGAGATCTGGACCGACGCCAAGGACCTGCAGCAGCAGTTCAAGCGGCAGGTCTTCTCCTCGGTCTTCGTCCGCACGGCGGACGCCGCGTCGGCGAGCCGGTACATCGAGACGGTCAAGGGAGACCAGCGGCTCAAGCTCGAGGGCAAGACCGAGCGGAAGTACTACGACGAGCAGATGATCACGGGCGATCCCATCAAGGCGCTCGCGTTCATCGTCGGGCTCTTCACCGCGATCGGGGCGTCCTTCGGCGCCATGAACACGATGTACGCGCAGGTCTCCGCCCGCACCCGGGAGATCGGGACGCTGCGGGCGATCGGCTTCTCGCGCCGCTCGATCCTCCTCTCCTTCGTCCTGGAGTCGCTGATGCTGTGCCTCGCGGGAGGACTTCTCGGCGTGATCTTCACGCAGCTCGTCTTCGCGACCTTCCTGACCAAGCCGACCGGCACCATGAACTTCCGGACCTTCTCCGAGGTGCTCTTCAACTTCCGGATGACGCCGCCGCTCATCGCCGGCGGCCTGGTCTTCTCCCTCGCCATGGGCCTCCTCGGCGGCTTCTTCCCCGCCGCCCGCGCCGCGCGCCTCAAGATCATCAACGCGCTGAGAGAGATCTAGGCGTAAAGGTCGGGCGGACGGGTCCTGCCGCCGCACACCCCCTGGCTGTGCTCGGGCCGGGGCGATTTGGTTCGCTGAGGGGGGACCTGCCCCTCCCGCCCGGTCGTGGCCCTAAGATAGGTGCGTGCCGGGCAGCCACGGGTGGGCGGAGGTGGATCGGGAGAGGAAGCGGGAGATCATCGCGGCGATCGTCTCCGGCAAGCCGACGAAAGGCCCCGTTCACGCCGAGATCGACTTAACCGACCGCTGCAACGTCGCCTGCTACTTCTGCAACCAGCAGGACGTCCGGACCAAGGAACAGATCTCCATCGAGCACCTGCGCTCGCTCGTGGACGAGCTGGCGGAGGCCGGCCTCAAGTCGGTCCGGATCTCCGGCGGTGGGGACCCTCTCTTTCACCGGAACATCCTGGAGTTCCTGGATCACCTCCGCGCGCGGGGCGTGGTCGTGGACAACCTGACGACCAACGGCGCGCTCCTGAACCCCGAGGTCGCGCGGCGGCTGATCGAGCACCGCGCCCGCGAGGTCGTCATCTCGCTCAACGCGGTGGACGAGGCGGACTACCACCGGATGATGCAGGTCCCTCCGGGGATCTTTCACAAGGTCGTGGCCAACGTCCGGCAGCTTCTCGAGGCGCGGGGCGAGTCGCCCTATCCCGATGTCGCGGTGCAGTTCCTCCTGGACCGCTCCAACTACGAGCGCCTGCCCGAGATGTACGAGCTCGGCCGGTCGCTCGGCTCCAACCGGATCTCCATCGGGCTGGTGCTCTTCGTTCCGACGCCGCAGGTGGATCACAGGGGGCTCCTCGCCGACGACTCCGACACGGCGGAGAAGGTCCGTCCGTTTCTCGCGGAGGTCCTCCGCAGGGACAAAGAAGCCCGGCGGATCCAGATGGACCTGCCCTTCCAGTCCTGGAACGCCATGGTCGAGCAGATCAAGGGGCAGCTCGGCTACGCGCCGGCGCCGCCGCTCTTTCCGATCGCCCCGTCGTTCCGGAAAGAGAACGGCCACTGCTTCTTCGGCTGGTACACGGCGACGATCCGGGGGAACGGCGATCTCTACCCGTGCTGCCTCCTGATGAACAAGGACTACGAGCCGCTGGGCGACGCCACGAAGGGGCGCTTCACCGACCACTGGAACGGGCCGCGGTTCACGCAGCTTCGCCGCGAGATGCGGGAGGTGCTGCTCGAGGGGGACCGCGCCGTGTACGACCGGCGGCGCTACCGGCTGATCCAGCCGCAGTGCGTCAAGGACGGCCTCTGCTGGTTGAAGAACATGTACTTCCGCGCCGACGAGGAGTTCTACCGGGAGCTCGGCGAGGCGCTGGCGAAGGCCCGGGCGAAGGAGAGGTTCGCGGTCCTGTCCCGCAGGGCGATCCGGCGGGGGAGGGCCTGGGGCGGCCGGATCGTCCGGCGCTCTCCGATGGCCGCGAAGCTCGTCCGGGCGCTCGGCCTCTGATCTCTCCGTGCGCTTCCATTTCTACGGGACGAAGGGGTACGTCGAGGAGAGCTCTCCGGCGCACTCCGGCCACTCCGCGTTCACGATCGAGGAAGGCGGTTTCCGGCTGCTGTGCGACTTCGGCGAGAACCGGAAGGGGATGCTCGAGAAGATCCGGCCGGACGCGATCTTCGTCTCCCACGCCCACCCGGACCATTCCTGGGGCCTGGCCGAGGGAACCGACGCCCCCGTCCACGCCTCGGCGATCACGCACGAGATCACGAAGGATCTGCCGATCGGGAAGCGCGTCACGCTGGAGCCCGGCGTCCCGGCGGCGGCCGGTCCGTTCCGCATCACCGCCCATCCGGTCGTCCATTCGATCCGGTGCCCCTGCGTGGCCGGGCGAATCGAGATCGGAGGCCGGACGGTCGTCTATTCCGGGGACGTCGTCGCCTTCGAGGATCCGGAAACCGCCCTGGCCGGAGCGGATCTCTACGTCGGCGACGGTTCCACGCTCAAGGGGTCGCTGGTCCGGCGGCACCAGAGCGGCGTCCTGATCGGCCACACGACCGTGCGCGCGCAGCTCGGCTGGCTGGCGAAGCACGGGATCCGGCGGGCGATCTTTTCCCACTTCGGCAAGGGGCCGATCGAGATGGGGGAGCCGGCGCTGAAAGAGGCGCTCTCCGAGCTCGCGGAGGAGAAGGCGCCCGGCTGCCGCGTCACGGCGGCGCGGGACGGGCTGTCAATCGAGGCCTGATCCGCTACTTGGGCGGTGGCCGACTACACGCGCGAGCGGGTGTGGGCGGGCAGCGCCGGACCGGTCGCGGGGACCGATTCGCGCGGAGGCGCCGAGGGCTCGGGGTCGGAGGCCAGCATCGCGTGGCGCGCTTCTTTCGCGCGCCTGGCGAAGGCGAGGAGCCCGCCGGCCATCATCACGTAGAAGCCGCCCCACACGAACGCGATCATCGGCTTGCGCGTCACGTCCACCGAAAGCGACTCCGTCGTCGCGGCCTGGTACTCGTCGGACTTGTTCTTCGAGACGCCGACCATCCTCAGGACGACCGCCTCGTCCTTCGGCGAAACCGCCATGACCCTCATCTTTCCGCCGGGAACGCCGGGGACGTCCACGTCGTCCGCTTCCGCGCCGCTGCCGTCCAGGTGGTAGACGAACTTCATCGCCGCGTCGTGCTTGCTCCCGTCCGGCGGGGTCACGGTGACGCTGGTCATCACGGTGACGACCCTGGCCTCCTCGCTCATCTGCGAGGCGTCGGCCTGGAACTCGCGGAAGGTGAATCCCGTCCCATCGATGTTGGTCGTCGTTCCCTTCTGGAGCTTGACGTCGCGGCCGACCTGCTCGGCCTGGCCCGGATCGTAGGACTGCGGGGCGATGTAGAAATCGAAGAGCGTCGAGTTGCGGATCGCCGGGTTGGCCATCAACTGGTTGGTCTTGGAGTTCACGTACATCTTGGGATACGCGTAGTAGGTCTTCTTTCCGGGGGTCTCGACGCGGACCTCCATCGCCTGCTTGCGGGTCGCTGAGCCGGGAATGACGCGGAGGAAGGTCAGCTTCGAGCCGCCCGCTTCGACCGGCTGGTTGACGGGAAGGGTCAGCCGCTTCGAGATCGCGTACTGGCCCGACAGGACGATGCCGGCGAGCATGATCCCCAGCCCGACGTGGGCGAGGTAGCCGCCGGCGCCGCCGAACTTTCCGTTCTTCGACTTGCGGACGACCGCGCGCAGGTTCATGTCGGCGAGGAAGAGCGCCATGAAGAGGATGACGAGGCTCACGGGCTCGCGCGCCCCCACCGCCAGCGCAACCGCGATTCCGACCGCGCCCACGATCGCCGACCGCAGGCAGTTCGAGCCGAGCTTCTTCAACGGCTCGCCCTTCCAGGAGACGAACGGGACCAGTCCAGCCAGAAGGGCGAGCAGCAGCGCCCCGGGAATCGTCGTGCGCGTGTAGAAGGGCGTCTGCACCTGCGACGGGTTGCCGGTCAGCCGCGTCACGAGAGGCGCGGAGGTGCCGAGCAGGATCACGAAGCCCAGCGCGCAGAGCACCGCGATTCCGAGGATGAAGAGGACGCTCCGGGAAAGAAGCGGCGGCTCCTCCTCCTGCGCCGTCGGGATCTGCCGCCACCGCCAGGCGATGCCGGCGATCGAGACGAGGATGCTCCCGACGAGGATGCCGACGAGCCATCCGGTGATCCCCAGGTCCACGAAGGAGTGGACCGAGAAGTCCGCCAGGATCCCGGAGCGCGTGAGGAACGTCCCGTAGAGGATCGTCGCGTAGGCGAAGCAGGCCAGGATCAGGTTGACCTTGCGGTGCCGCTTCCTCGCCTTCTGCAGGAACATCCCGTGCACCAGCGCGACGGTGACCAGCCAGGGCACGAGGCTCGTATTCTCCACCGGGTCCCAGCCCCAGTAGCCGCCCCAGCCCAGGGTCTTGTAGGCCCAGTAGCCTCCCATCAGGACCGCGGTCCCCAGGGTCAGGAACGTGAAGAGCGCCCAGGGGACCGCCCGGACGACCCAGCCGTCCCAGCGCTTCTTCCAGAGCGCCGCGATCGCGAACGCGAACGGGACCGACAGCGAGGCGAAGCCGGAGAACATGACCGGGGGATGGATGACCATCCATGGGTCCTGGAGAAGGGGATTCAAGCCGACGCCGTCCTGGGGAACCGGCGGCGGGAGGAGCTTGAACGGGCTCTGCTTGCAGAGGATCGCGACGATCCCGATGAAGGTCCCGATGTAGACGATCATCACCGGCGCTTCCTGCTCCCTGGCCGACCGCCAGACGAAGAGGCCGATCAGCGCGCCCCAGAAGCACCAGAGCAGGAAGGAGCCCTCCTGGCCGGCCCAGAAGGTGGAGATCAAGAAGTGGAAGGGGAGCTCGCGGCTGGAGTACGCGTTGACGTAGGCCACGTCGAAGCGATGCTGCATCAGGAGCGTCATCAGCGTGCCCGCGGCGGCGAGGATGCAGGTCGCGAACGCCGCGTACGCGGTCCGCGCGGCGGGCAGGAGCTCGGCCTTCCCGCGGTCGGCGCGGAAGTAGAAGTACATCGAGGCGAGCCCCGAGAAGAGTGCCCCCCACAGGGCGGCGACGCCGGGCCAGAAATACATGGACGCTCCTAGCCGCGGGTCGCGGCGGGCTTAGAAGAGGAGTAGGACTTCTCGACTTCCGCCCCCTGGTACTTGGACGGGCACTTCACCAGCAGCTTCTCGGCCTCGATTCGCCCGCCCTTGTACGAGCCGATGGCGACGATCGAGATGGCGTCCTTGAAGTTGCCGGGCTTGATGCCGCGGTAGCTGACGGGAAGCCGGTTGCCGGCGGTGTCGAGCAGGTCGAACCGCAGCTCCTCTTTGGCGGTGTCGTACTGGTCGCTCGTCTTGTCCAGGCTTCCCATGACCTGGACGACTCCCTTGGACTTGCGGGCCTCGTCGAAGCTCACGTACGGGGTCAGCGTCTTCTGGAACGCGGTGACCCCGAGCGCCACGAAGATCAGGGCGAAGACGCCGGCGACCCAGTATCCCTTTTTCATCGTTCACGCTCCCGGGCGGAAATCCGGCGGTCCAGCCGCCAGAGGTAGAAAAACAGCCCCGCCCAGATGACCACGTTGACGGTTGCCAGATATCCCAGGCTGCTCACGCTCGGACAGTTTCTGCTTTCCCAGCCTAGAAAATCAACCTTCGAAGCCTCTTGCCACAGATGCAATTGCATCAGGGACGCCGAAATTCCAGGCTTCCTCCCGGGCCGGGAGGGGCCTGGGTCCGGCACTCCAGGGAATGGGACGATGGCCGCCTTCCGGCTCACGTGACCGGACGGATGCGCGTTGGGCCCGCGGCCCAGATGCGGCGCATGACGCCCCCCACCATGCGGTCGCATCGGATCCCCAGGAAGCGAAACGAACCAGCGATGCCCGCTCCGGCGCGCGCCAGCAGTCGGTGGCGGAGGAGGGACCGGGCGCGGTGGAGCCGTACTTTGACCGCCGCCCGGGAGATCTTGAGAGAGCGGGCCACCTCGGCTGTGGAGAGCCCGTCCACGTCGCGCAGCATGACGACGAGCCGGTACTTTTCCGGTAGAGCGTCGATCGCCTCCTCGAGGAATTCGTGGATCTCGCGATCGGAGGCCGCTCGCTCCGGGTCATCGGACGGAGCCCTCGTGACGGCCGTGTCGAGCGCCTCGGTGTCGGGCGCGCCGCGCCTCTTCCGACGAGCGCTCGCCCAGGCTTCGTACAGCGCGATGCGGCTGACCCACATCGCGAATCGGCCGCGCCCCGAAAACTGATCGAGGTGGTCGAAGGCACGGACCCACGCCTCCTGCGCGACCTCCTCGGCTTCGGAGTCATCGCCGAGGACGGAGCGCGCCGTCCGATAAACCCGTTGGTTGTAGCGGCGAAGGAGAACCGCAAAGGATTCGATATCTCCGTCTCGGACTCTTTCTACGATCTGCTCGTCGGAGAGGATCAACGCGTCACGCCTTCCGGCCGATCCCATGCACAAAGATCGTGCCCCACACCGAGCCGGACTCGCCGTTCTTAACGGCTTCTAAAGCCATGTAACGACTTTCCATCGCCCGACTCTCTTCATGATGAGTTGGCCGCGAATGGGCCGGCCGGGCTCGGGTTCACGTCCCGACGATTCGCAACCGTCGAACGAGATTGCCCTTACGGAAGGAGAGATGAGATGGCGAAGCTGCAGGTTCGGTCGAAGAGGTTTTGCACAAAACGCACCCGTACACTCTGGATGACGCTCGCGATGTGTTCATTCCTGACACTCTTCGCCGGCATCGCGACGGCGCAGTTGGCTCCCAACCAGACGAACGGCTTCGGCGGGGGTAGGCTCGTTACCTTCACCTACCTGCAGAATTTCGATTGTGTCGACCAGCCAACCCTGGATCTGGATTTCAACGGCAAGTTGGCGCAGTCCGATCCAAACGAGATGCAGCTGCCGATCTGCCAGCCGATCACAGAGCCCACGCAGGACCCGACGGGCGGGGACATCAAACACACCGCGCATCTCTACGTGCTGGTTCCGATGTTCTCGGTGGACCACGATACGAATCCCAACGACGCGATACCGTGCCCGAGCAACCCGAGACCCGGAGAGCTGTGCGGGCCTGCCCTGGGGAACGCCTTGATCAAGTTCTTCGGCGAGATTCCCGAAGCCTGGAAGAACAAGGTCAATCCGGCCATCACGACGCAGTGTCCCGATCCGAACAATCCCGTGGCCGGCACGTGCACCATGCACTCGTCCACGGTCGATCTGTCCAAGACCCTGTTCGCTCTGGGAAAGACCGGACCCCCCACGGCGCCGATCTTCGTGCCGACCCCGAACCACAGCCACATCGTGGACGACAAGAGAGTCAATACGCAGCCGATCTGGTGGGAAGTCCGGCCCGTGCTGGTCATGTCTCAGAGCGACTGGCCGACGGCCGACGGCAGCAGCGGCATCACATCCTCGACGGTGATGGATGACGTGGAGGCGGCCAATCGGGCGATCGAGGTCGGCTCCAACTTCTTCCTGTTCTTCAGCTCCCGGATGGGCGCGACGACGGAGCAAGCGCACGTGCACTCCTTTCCGGGCCCCGCGGTCGCGGCCGACCAGCCTGGTTCGCGGCCTCGCGGCAAGGGCGTCAGCGAGGCGGGCACGGTGGCCGGCAAATGACTCGGACTGCCGATCTGGAACGTATGAATTGGTGAGGAGCTGATCATGGTCACGCGGTGGATTCGGAGGCTCGTGTTGCCGTTGTCCGTCATCGGAGGATTCGTCATGGTCACGGCCGCCGGCCGTCCTCGCGTCGCCGCGCCGGCTTCTGCCCATGGATCGTTCGACGACGTGATCGTCGCCAGCGCCACCGGAATGATCGGGGAAGGCCGGCAGACCTTCCGTTTCGCAACCTTCGGAGACCAGGCGTTCTGGGGAGATGCGCTGAAGCTCCACCGGGCGATCGAGGGCGCGGCGAACGGAGGTGTCGGAGGCGGGCTCTCGCCCTCCGCGGCGCTGTCTCTCGGATTGAAGGTGGACGTGGATGCCCTTCCCCAACCTCTCATCGAGGATCTTAGGAGGGGTCGGGTCAACCTGAACGACCCGGCCGTGACTCTGGCCCTGCTCAAGTTGAATGCGGTCCTCGGCGTCACGGGGTTCTTCAATTCGGGAGGGACGCTCAACTCCGCCGGGATCCAGTGCGCCCTCTGCCACTCGCGCGTAGACGACTCCTTCGCTCCCGGCATCGGCCGCCGGCTGGACGGCTGGCCCAACCGGGACTTAAATGTCGGCGCCATCATCGCGTTTGCGCCGGACCTCTCATCGGTCGCGACCCTGCTCGGGGCCACTCAGTCGGATGTGCGCAAGGTTCTCAACGGCTGGGGCGTCGGCAAGTTCGACGCGGAGCTCCTTCTCGACGGCAAGACCTCCGGGCCCAACGGCTCCGCGGCGACTCTTATCCCGCCGGCCTTCGGGTTGGCCGGCGTGAACCTTCACACTTGGACCGGATGGGGCTCTGTGCCTCATTGGAACGCCTTCGTCGCGAACTTGGAAATGCACGGAGTCGGCCGGTTCTTTGATCCGCGCCTGAATAACGCGGCCCAATTCCCGATCGCGGCGGCCCACGGCTTCGCAAATCTGAATCCCACACTCAATCCGGACGACGATCAGATCACCCCGAAGCTGGCCGCGCTCCAGTTCTATCAGCTTGCCATACCGGCCCCGGCACCTCCCGAGGGCAGCTTCGACGAGGCGGCGGCGAAGCGCGGGGACGGTCTCTTCTCGGGGAAGGCGAAGTGCAACAGCTGCCACCTCGAGCCGCTGTGGACCGAGCCGGGCTGGAACCTTCACACCGCGGCTGAGATCGGCATCGACGATTTCCAGGCCAATCGGGCGCCCGACCGCCGCTACCGGACGTCGCCTCTCGGCGGCCTGTGGACCCACACGAAGGGAGGCTTCTACCACGACGGACGGTTCGCGACGCTCCTCGACGTGGTCGATCACTACGACGCGTTCTTCAGCCTCGGCCTGACGGCTCAGGAAAAGAGCGACCTCGTCGAGTACCTGAAATCACTACCCACGGCCGAGTGACCGGGCTTCGGCTCTGCCGGCACCGCGACGCCCTCTGGCCGACTTTGTGCTTTCTGGAGTCTCCGTAGAGGATGCACTTCGCCCGATCCCCGGGTGAATGTTTCCCGACGAAAGGAGACTGCCGTGAGACACCGAAATCGTTCTATTGCCCTTGTCTCGTTCCTGCTCCTTGCTCTGGCCGCGCCGAGCTACGTTCCGGCCGCCTCGCCCTCGAAGGGGGAGGGCCTGAAGCTCGCGATGCGCAAGCTCTGGGAGGACCACATCACGTGGACGCGCGTCTTCATCATCTCGGCGCTCGGGGACCTGCCCGACAAGCCCGCTGCCACCGACCGCCTGCTCCAGAACCAGGTGGACATCGGCAACGCCATCAAGCCGTTCTATGGGGACGCCGCCGGAACCAAGCTGACGGCGCTCTTGAAAGACCACATCGTGATCGCCGCCGACATCGTGACCGCGGCGAAGACGGGCGACGGCGGGAAGCTCGACGCCTCGAAGGCGAAGTGGACGGCCAACGCCGACGACATCGCGACGTTTCTCTCCGCCGCGAACCCCAAGAACTGGCCGGCCGCCGAGATGAAGGCCATGATGCGGGACCACCTCGCCGCGACTACCGCGGAGCTCGAAGCGCGCTTGAACAAGGACTGGACGGGCGACGTCCGGGCCTACGACAGGGTCCACGACCAGATCGTGACGATGTCCGACGCCCTGAGCGACGGCATCATCAAGCAGTTTCCGGCGAAGTTCTGAGGCCGCTCAGGCGCTCCTTCCCGGACGCCGCCGGGCGAGCCGCTGCAGGCCGTCGTACGCGGCGTACTTGAAGCTTTCGGCGAGTGTGGGGAAGTTGAAGACGGCGTCGATGAAGACGTCGATCGTCCCGCCGGAGGACATCACCAGCATCGGAATGTGGACGAGCTCGGTCGCGCCCTCGCCGAGGATGTGCGCCGCGAGCAGCTTCTTCGACTCGGGGTCGAAGAGGAGCTTGATGAACCCGTCGCGGTCTCCCACGATCTGCCCGCGCGGGTTGTTTTCGAACCGCGCCTTCCCGATCTCGAAGGCGATCCCCTTCTGCCGGAGCTCCTGCTCGGAGGGGCCGATCGAGGAGATCTCGGGGATCGAATAGATGCCATACGGCTGGAACGGCGAGACCGCCGACTTGAAGTCGATTCGGAAGGCGTGGCACATCGCGACCCGCGCCTGCTCCATCGAGGTCGCCGCCAGCGCCGGGAAGCCGATCACGTCGCCGGCCGCGTACACGTGCGGGAGGCTCGTCTGGTAATGATCGTTGACCAGGACGTGGCCCCGGTCGGTCAGCGCGACTCCGAGCGCCGCGAGGTTCAACCCGCGGGTATTGCCGCTTCGGCCGGTCGAGAACAGGACCTTGTCGGCGCGGAGCTGCCGTCCCGACTTCAGGCGCAGGGAGAGCGCGTTGGCGCGGCGCTCGGGCTGCCGATGGACGGACTCGACCGCGTCGCCGAAGAGGATCTCGGCGTCCATGTGCTCGAGGGAGAGCCGCAGAGCGTTGGAGAGGTCCTCGTCCACGCCGGTGAGGATGCGGTCCCGCCCTTCGACCAGGGTGATCCGGGTGCCCAGCGCCGCGAAGAGGCAGGCGTACTCCGTCCCGATGACGCCGCCGCCGACGACCGTCATCGTGAGCGGGACGCGGTCGAGGTCGAGGATGCGGTCGCTGTCCACGACGTCGGGATCGTCCACGTCGATCCCGCTGGGAGGCATCGGCGAGGACCCGGTCGCGATCAGGAAGAAGTCGGCCGAGAGGCGCCGCTCGGCCTGCCCGCCGCCGTCCGCGACGGAGACGGTGTGCGGGTCCTCGAAGCGCGCCGTTCCGGGGACGAGCGCGATGGAATGCCGTTCGAGGTTCCGGTGAATCTGGCTCGTCTGCTCGTTGATGACGTCCTGCAGGCGGTGGACGAGCTGGCGGAGGCTCTTCTTGCGGTCGAGCCGGACGCTCATCCCGTAGAGCTCCCGCCGGCGAAAGCCGGTCAGGTAAAGGGCCGTCTCCCGCAGGGTCTTGGAGGGGAGCGTGCCGGTGTGAACCGACGCGCCGCCGACTTCCTTCGCCCGCTCCACGAGAGCGACCTTCCGGCCGAAGTAGGCGGCCTGGGCCGCGCCCTTCTCCCCGGCCGGGCCGGAACCGATGACGACGAGATCGAAGCGCTCGGTTTCGGGCACGGTCTGTGAGCCCGGCCTCAGATCCTCCGGGAGGCCGCGGCGGCGCGGTCGAGGCTCGCGGAACGGGACTCGAGCGAGAGCATCCAGAAGAAGAGCGCGGTGAACCCGACAAGGGCGCCGAAGAAGACCGCCTTGGTCGGCCCATCCATGAGGATCTTCCCCTGCGGGTTGATGATCGTCTGGGGATGGAGCGAGGAAGTGACGCGCGGGGCGACGAAGAAGAGAAACGGCATCAGCACGGCGGAGAAGAGTGCGTAGGCCGCCGACATCTTCGCTCGTCTCTCCGGATCTTCGACCGCGGCGCGCAGGAAAAGGTAGGCCGCGTAGAGGAAGACCAGCAGCAGGAACGACGACTCTCGAGGGTCCCAGTTCCAGTAGGAACCCCACATGATCTTCGCGAAGAGCGACCCGGTGACGAGCGCGAGCACCGAGAAGAGAAGGCCGATCCGAACCGCCGCCGCCGCGACGTCGTCGTGCCGCGGGTTGCGGCTCGCCAGGTACGCGACCGAGTAGCCCGCCGCCACCAGGAACGCCAGCGCCCCCGTCCACGCGCACGGAACATGGAAGAACACGATCCGCGAGGACTCCCCGATGAATCCCTGTGCCGGAGCGGGCCAGAGGAAGGCGCCGACGATGACCGCCGCCATGTAGGGCAGCAGGAGGAGCTTGAGGATTTTCATTGCTGCGAAGGAGATTCTAGCGAACGATTTGTGATTTGTGATTTGTGATTTGTGATTTGTGAACAGGGCGGAAAGGACTTGTCAGCGCTGATCGATCAGTCTTCCCACGCCGCGGACGCCAGGAGATACGCCGCGCAGGTGGCCGCGCCGTCGTAGGCGACGATCACGCGCAGCGGCGTGGCCGGCAGCTCTCCTGCGGCGGCGGCGATCGTCGCGGTGATCGCTGAGAGGAGCAGCGGAAGGAGCAGCGGGAACGAGATCACCACGAAGAGAACGTTCTTCTGCGAGGCCCGGGCGACGAGGGCCGCGAGGAAGGTCGAGACGACCGAGAGGCCGTAGCCTCCGAGGACCATCACGGCGGCGAGCGCTCCGGCCGATCCCATCCGCCACTCGAGCAGGATCGCGAAGGCGGGAACGGTGACCGCGGCGATCGCGAGGAACAGGACGTAGTTGAAGAGGGTCTTTCCCGCGAGGGTCAGCGACGACGGGACGACCTTGCGCAGCGCGTAAGCCGTCCCGGTCTCCTCCTCCCGGACGAACGCGCGCGGAAGCCCCGTCGCCGCGCAGAAGAAGAGGATGATCCAGAGAAGGGCCGAGCAGACCCGGTCCCTCGCCTCGGGGGGGAGGCCGAAGGGTCCCACCGCGAAGGAGACGAGCGTGACGGCCGTGGCCGCGAAGAAGAAGATCGATGCCGCGGCGATCTTCCGGCGAAGTTCCTGGGCGGCGTCCTTGGCGCAGATGGCCCAGGCCCGCCGGATCGCCGAGGAGCCGGAAGACGGAAGACGGGAGACGGAAGACGAAAAGGATGCTGCGTCGTTGGCGTTCATCGTCTACCGTCTACCGTCTACCGTCCGTCCACCCAGGTCGGCGCCCGCCGGATCGCCGAGGAGCCGGAAGACGGAAGACGGGAGACGGAAGACGAAAAGGATGCTGTGTCGTTGGCGTTCATCGTCTACCGTCTACTGTCTACTGTCTACCGTCTACCGTCTCCCGGCCACCCAGGTCGACGACCTGATCGGGGGAGAGAAAATCGCGCGAATCGTTCGAAGCGAGCACCACGAGCCCGGATCGCCTGTGCACGGCGACGACGCGCTCGACGATCGCCCGGCCGTCCGTGTCGAGCCCGATCATCGGCTCATCCAGCAGCAGGACCGGCGGATCGAACAGGAGGGAGAAGGCGATCTTCAGCCGCTGCTTCATTCCCGTCGAGAAGGCCCCTACGCGCCGGTCGAGGGCGCCGGAGAGGCCGACGTCATCGAGACGCCGCGTCAGCTCGGGGTCGCCGCGAGGCCGGCCGCCCGCCCGCCCGAAAAAGCGGAGGTTCTCGACGGCCGTGAAGTCCTCGTAGAACGCGAGATCCGGCCCCGCCCAGCCCACGGCCAGCCGCCGCTCGTCGCCGGAGAGCTCCTTCTCCCCGCGCCGCACCGACACCGAGCCCGCAGTGGGATGCGCGATCGCCGCGAGGATCTTCAGGAGCGTCGTCTTGCCGCTCCCGTTCCTCCCCTTGACGGCGAGGAACCCCGAGTCGGCGCGAAAGGAGAGCTTCGAGAAGAGAGGCGGACCCGCGAAAGCCTTCGAGAGCTCCCGGGCCTCGAGCGTTATGGAGAGCACGTCCACAGACGTTAGCAGAAGCAACGGGAATCGTTCTGATGCGGATGTCCTTGAAGCCGATCCCTCGCTTCTATAGAATCCGCCGGATTCACGTTCGACTCGATGTGCGCGTGGGCGCGCGCCCGGGCCGGGCGCGATGGGCGGTTTTGCGGAAAACTGGATGCTGGAAGGAGATTCGATGTCGAAACGGTTCACGACGATTCTGCTCGCACTCGCGGTGGCGTTGACCTTCGCCGCCTGCGGAAGCAAGGAAGACGAAGAGGAAGAGGCGGCGGCTCCGGCCAAGGCGCCGGCGGCCTCGGCGGCGGCCCCGGCGGCGGCCGCGCCCGCGGCGGCACCGGCCGGCGGCGGCGCGACGGTCACCGGCAAGGTCGCGTTCACCGGCTCCGCTCCGGCGAAGGAACAGATCAAGATGGACGCCGACGCCTACTGCAAGGGCGCTCACGCCGAGCCGGTCTATACGCAGGAGGTCGTCGTCAACGGAAACGGGACGCTCCAGTGGGTCCTCGTCTACGTCAAGGAAGGCGTCACGGGGAGCTACCCGCCCCCGGCGGCGCCGGTCACGCTGGACCAGAAGGGGTGCCAGTACACGCCGCACATCTTCGGGATCCAGGCGGGCCAGCCGCTGAAGATCGTCAACAGCGACGGCACCCTTCACAACATCCACGCGCTGCCGAAGGTCAACGCCGAGTTCAACATCGGCCAGCCCTTCCAGAAGATGGAGACGATCAAGAAGTTCGACAAGACCGAGATGCCGCTGCGCTTCAAGTGCGACGTCCACAAGTGGATGGGCGCCTACTGCGGCGTCTTCAACCACCCCTTCTTCGCCACGACCAACGACCAGGGGGTCTTCGAGATCAAGGGCCTGCCCCCCGGCAATTACGTCATCGAGGCGTGGCAGGAAAAGTACGGGGCGCAGACCCAGAACGTGACCGTCGCCGGTTCCGAGACGAAGACGGTCGATTTCTCGTTCAAGGGCTGACGGGGTGATCGGGATCTTCGCGGCGGCGCTTCCTTTCTGGCTCCACCTCCCCGAGGGGGTCTCGAGCTACGCCGGAAAGATCGACGGGATCTTCTCGCTCATCCTCTGGATCACCGGGATCATCTTCATCATCGTCGAGGCGCTGCTGCTCTTCTTCCTCTTCCGGTACCGGCACCGGGAAGGGCGCCGCGCTCATTACACCCACGGCAACAACCGGATCGAGGTGATCTGGACGATCGTCCCGGCCTTCATCTGCGTGGTGCTGGCGTTGCTTTCGCGGCGGAGCTGGGCGGAGATCAAGCAGCAGATGCCGGGCGACGCGATGCAGGTCGAGGTCCTCGCCGAGCAGTTCGCGTGGAACATCCGGTACACCGGGCCCGACGGAAAGCTCAACACCGCCGACGACATCGTGACGCTGAACCAGCTCCATTTTCCGGTCGGCCGGCCGGTCGTCGTCACGCTGCGCTCCAAGGACGTCATCCACTCCTTCTTCATGCCGGAATTCCGGGTCAAGCAGGACGCCGTGCCCGGGATGACCACGCACATCTGGTTCGACGGGATGCGCACGGGGCACTGGGAGATCGCGTGCGCCGAGCTGTGCGGCCTCGGGCACTACCGGATGAAGGGGTTCGTGACGGTCGAGACGCCGCAGGAGTTCGAGAAGTGGCTGGCCGAGCAGGCGGCGGCCGCCGCTCCAGCGCAGGCGGCCCCGGCGACTTCGGAACCGGCCGCGCCCGCCCAGACCGCTCCGGCGCAGTCCTCGCCGCCGGATCAGACCGCGCCGGCGCCGGCGCCGCCGGCCACGCCCGGACAGGAGGGAAAACAGGGGTTATGAGCACGCCGATGCCCTCGCCGCTTCCGTTCCGAGAGCCCGAGGTAGCGCCCCCGCCGCCCGAGCACATCCCCGGCGTCCATCCCGCCCCCACGTCGTTCTGGCGCAAGTACATCTTTTCGCTCGACCACAAGGTCATCGGCAAGCAGTACCTGCTCTACGCGCTGGCGATGTTGGTCGTCGGCGGCCTTCTCGCGATCCTCGTCCGCTGGCAGCTCGCCTGGCCCGGAAAGCCGATCGCCTTCATGGGCAAGCTCTTTCCCGAGGGGATGCCCAACGGCCAGATGCTGCCGGAGTTCTACAACTCGCTCTTCACGATGCACGCGACGATCATGATCTTCTTCGCGATCATGCCGATCTTGATCGGCGCGTTCGGCAACTTCGTCGTGCCGATCCAGATCGGGGCGCGCGACATGGCGTTCCCGACCCTCAACATGCTGTCGTTCTGGACGGCGGTGCCGGCGGCGGTCATCATCATCTGGTCGTTCTTCGTGACGGGAGGCGCGGCGCAATCGGGCTGGACCTCCTACGCGCCGCTCGCCGTGGTTCAACCCCGGGGGCAGACGCTGTGGCTGCTGTCGCTGCTGATCCTCGGGTTGTCGTCGCTGCTGACCTCGGTCAACTTCATCACGACGATCATCAACATGCGGGCGCCGGGGATGACCTTTTTCCGGCTGCCGCTGACGGTCTGGGCGCTCTTCATCACCGCGATCCTGCTGCTGCTGGCGCTGCCGGTCCTCTCGGGCGCGCTCATCATGATGCTCTTCGACCGCGTGCTCGGGACGACGTTCTTCCTGCCGGCGGGGATGATCGTGTCGGGCCAGGCGTGGCCCAACGCCGGGGGAGGCCAGGCCCTGCTGTGGCAGCACCTCTTCTGGTTCTTCGGGCACCCCGAGGTCTACATCATGATCCTGCCGGCGATGGGGATCACCTCGGAGATCCTCCCCGTCTTCGCGCGCAAGCCGATCTTCGGATACCGCGCGATGGCCTACTCGATCATGGGAATCGCGGGGCTCGGGTTCATCGTCTGGGGACACCACATGTTCCAGAGCGGCATGAACCCGACGCTGGGCACGACCTTCATGATCTCGACGATGGTCATCGCGGTGCCGTCGGCCATCAAGACGTTCAACTGGCTGGGGACCCTCTGGGGCGGCAACATCCACTTCACGACGCCGATGCTGAACGCGATCACGTTCGTCGCGATGTTCGTCATCGGGGGCCTGTCGGGGATCTTCATGGCCTCGACACCGGTGGACATCTTCATCCACGACACCTACTTCATCGTCGGCCACATCCACTACGTGCTCTTCGGCGGATCGCTCTTCGGCGCGTTCGCCGGGCTGTACTACTGGTACCCGAAGATGTTCGGGCGGCTGATGAGCGAGAGGTGGGGAAAGATCCACTGGTTCCTGACCTTCGTGACCTTCAACCTGGTCTTCTTCCCGATGCACTTCCTCGGCATGCGCGGGATGCAGCGGCGCATCTACGACTACTCGCAGTACGCGCACCTGAAGGGCCTCCAGCCGATGAACCAGATGATGACGATCTCGCTCTTCGTTCTGGGAGCGGCGCAGATCATCCTGGTGTTCAACTTCTTCCTCTCGATGCGCCGCGGAAAGATCGCCGGTCCGAACCCGTGGCGGGCCAACACGCTGGAGTGGCAGACCTCTTCGCCTCCTCCCCACGAGAACTTCATCGGAGCCGAGTTGCCGACGGTTTACCGCGGGCCCTACGAGTACAGCGCTCCGGAGCGGGCCGACGACCACTGGCCGCAGAACGAGCCGCCCGGAGCGGGTTCCACGGCGGGGGCGCATGCCTAGGACGACTCCTCCCGGCCCCGGGCTTCATCGCTTCGCGGTCCTGACCGCTTGCGCGACGCTTTTCCTGATCTTCGCGGGCGGGCTGGTCACCTCGACGGAGTCGGGGCTGTCCGTGCCCGACTGGCCGCTCTCCTACGGACGGCTAATGCCGCCGATGGTGGGAGGCATCTTCTACGAGCACGGCCACCGGATGGTCGCGACGACGGTCGGGATCCTCACGGTCTTTCTCGCCGCCTGGCTCGCCCGGCGCGAGCCCCGCCGCTGGGTCCGGCGGCTCGGCTACGGTGCGCTCGCGGCGGTCGTGGCGCAGGGAGTCCTCGGCGGGCTGACGGTGATCTTCCTGCTGCCGACGGCCGTCTCCGTCGCGCACGCCTGCCTGGCGCAGACCTTCTTCTGCCTCGTCGTGACGATCGCCGTCGTGACGTCCCCGCGCTGGCGGGACGGCGAGCCGGCCCGGGACGAAGGCGTCCTGCGGATCGGACGGATGACCGTCGCGGTGATCTTCCTCCAGCTCTTGATCGGCGCCGTCATGAGGCACACCAGGGCAGGCCTCGCGATCCCGGATTTTCCGCTTGCGCTGGGCCGGATCGTTCCCCCGCTGACGTCCTTTCCGGTCGTAATCCACTTCCTCCATCGGGTCACGGCGGTCGCGGTCGCCCTCTGCGCGGCGCTCTGCGGCGCGCGCGCTTTCGCTTCGAAGAGGAGCGGCCTGAGAAAGACGGCGGTCGCGCTGATGGTCCTCGTCGCCGCGCAGGTCGCTCTCGGCGCGTTGACGGTGCTGACGCGCAAGTCCGTGCCGGTCACGACCCTTCACGTCGCGACCGGCGCGCTGATCCTCGGGACGGCGCTGGCGTTCACGCTGGCGTCGCTGAAGACGGCGAGCTCCGCCGGCGGGGCGCGGCGCGCCGCGCCCGGGCCCG
>DATFWF010000152.1:0-24287 GCA_035259605.1 Thermoanaerobaculia bacterium | reverse complement strand
GGCTGCGTCGACCGTGTGGAGCGTGGACATGACAAGGTGGCCAGACTCGGCGGCCTGGAGGGCGACCTGCGCCGTTTCGGCATCGCGGAGCTCGCCGATGAGGATGACGTCCGGGTCCTGGCGCAGCGCGCGCCGCAGCGCCTCGCCGAACGATCCGGTGTCGAGCCCGACCTCGCGCTGGCTGATGACGCCGCGCTGCTCCTGATGGACGATCTCGATCGGATCCTCGATCGTCAAGACATGGTCGCGCCGCGTGCGGTTGATGTGATCGACCATCGCGGCGAGCGTCGTCGTCTTGCCCGACCCGGTCGTCCCCGTGCACAGGACGAGACCTCGCTGCTCCATGCAGATCTTCTCGAGGACGGGCGGCAGGAGCAGCTCGCGGATCGTCAGGATGCGCGACGGGATGACGCGCAGGACGAGGCCGACGGTTCCCCGCTGCTGGAAGATCGAGCAGCGGAAGCGGCCGAGGTTGGGGACCTGGTAGGACGTGTCGATCTCGAAGTCGGTCTTGAACTTCTCTTTCTGCCGGGCCGACATGATCGAGAAAGCCATCGCGACGGTGTCTTCCTGGAGCAGGCGGCGCATCTCGCTCAAGGGCTTGAGCACTCCGTCCACCCGCAGGACCGGGAATGCGCCGACCTTGAGATGCAGGTCGGAGGCCTTCCGATCGACCGCCATTTTGAGCAGATCGTTGATATGCATCTGTGTCTTAGGTTACGCCGGTGAGACGGAGAAGTCGACTGTCGATTCGGTCAGGTCGCCACGGTCGAGGCTACCGGGACCGGGGTCAACCAGCCGTATCGGTCCTCCAGGTCCCCCCTCAGGAGCCCGAAGAAGTCCTTCTGGATCCGCTCGGTGACGGGGCCGCGGCGGCCCGAGCCGACCGGGATCCGGTCCACGGAGCGGATCGGGGTGACCTCGGCGGCGGTCCCGGTGAAGAAGACCTCGTCGGCGAGGTAGAGCATCTCCCGGGCGATCTGCTGCTCGGTGACGGTGTACCCGGCGTCGCGGGCGATCGTGATGATGGTGTCGCGCGTGATGCCGGGGAGGATCGTGCCGGCCAGCGGGGGCGTGAGGATCCGGCCGCCGTAGACGAGGAAGATGTTCTCGCCGCTTCCCTCGGAGATCCGGCCGCCGTTGTCCAGGGCAATCCCCTCGGTAAAGCCGTTGACGACCGCCTCCATCTTGATGAGAGAGGAGTTCAAGTAGTTGCCGGTCGCCTTCGCCATCGCCGGGAAAGTGTTGGGCGCCATCCGGTTCCAGGAGGAGACGCAGACGTCCACGCCCTGCTCGATCGCCTCGTCTCCCAGGTACTTGCCCCACTTCCAGACCGCGATGAGGATGTCGATCGGGCTCTTGAAGGGGTTGACGCCGAGCGCGCCGAGGCCGCGGTACACGACCGGGCGGATGTAGCACTCGTCGAACCCGTTGGCGCGGACCGTGTCGAAGATCGCCTCGCGAAACTCCTCCCGCGTGTAGGGGACCTCCATCCGGTAGACCTTGCAGGAGTCGAAGAGGCGCTTGATGTGCTCGTCCAGGCGGAAGGCGGCCGATCCGTTCCTCGTCTTGTAGACGCGCGCACCCTCGAACATCGCCGAGCCGTAGTGGAAGACGTGGGAGAAGGCGTGGATCTTCGCCTCGGCGAAATCCACCAGCCGCCCGTTCATCCAGACCTTCTTGACATCTTCGTAAGACATTCAAACCTCCGCCTTCGGGGGGATTTTCAGCGGGTCGCGACAGTATTTCCCAGCGTCGAGGCGCTGTCAATCGCGGCGGCCGCGAGCGAGAGCGGCGCGGGCGAGGACGACGGCGGCGATCGCGGCCGTTTCCGCTCGGAGCTTTCCGGCCGGAAGGGACGCCGCGGTCCAGCCGCGGGAAGCGGCGGACGCGAGCTCCTCGCTCGTCCAGCCGCCCTCGGGGCCGACGAGGACGCGGACCGGTCCCGGCGGAAGCTTCGAAGGAAAGGGAGCGCCGGAGGGATCGAGGATCAGGCGATGCGGATTCTCTTCCGCGAGGACGCCCGCGAAGGAGACCGGCCCCGAGCAGCGCGGCCATCGATCCGACTCCGACTGTTTCGCGGCCTCCCGCCCGACCCTCGCCAGGCGCTCCAGGACCTTCGAGGTCCCGCGGAAGCTCTGCGTCCGGGCCGTCTCGACGATCCGTAATTCGGCGACCCCGAGCTCGGCCGCTTTCTCCGCGATCCAGGCCAGCCGCTCCGCGCGCAGGCCCGCGACGAGGAGCTCGATCCGAAACTCCTCCTTCCGTGCTTCGATGATCTCCTCGACGGCGACCTCGGCGCCTCCGGAATCGAGGCGGGTCAGGACCGCCCGCGCGACCCGCCCGCTCCCGTCGAGCAGCGTGACGGGGTCGCCCCGCCGGAGCCGCCGCGCTCTGGCATGAGCGGTCTCCTCGCCGGAGAGGCGCGCCTTCTCTCCGGCGGCCGGCAGCGGGGAGACTATGAGGCGCGCTCGAGGCAGAGACATACCCATTCCCCTTCCACGCGGCGGCCGGAGTGGCGCCACGCCCTGGCCGGAAAACGCGCGAGGACCGCGCTCTCCTCTTCCACCGGGATCCCGGAGAGGAGTAGCCGGCCTCCGGGAGCGGCTCGCGCGGTCAGCGCCCCGGCGAGCGGCAGCATCTCCGCCGGGAGCATGTTCGCGGCGACCAGGGAGAATCGCCCTTCGACGGCCTCGACGGGGCCGGCCAGGAGCGAGACCCGGGCGCCGAAAGAGTGGCGCGAGAGGTTTTCGCGCGCGACGAAGACCGCCTCGTCGTCGGTATCGAGGCCGACGGCGCGGCTCGCGCCGAGCGCGGCCGCCGCGAGAGCGAGAACTCCGGACCCGGTCCCGACGTCCAGGACGCGGTCGCCTTCGATCGGCTGGTCTTCGAGAATCTCGAGGGCGAGGCGGGTGGATTCGTGGCCTCCCGTTCCGAAGGCAGTCGAAGCGGGGAGGAACAAGGCGATGCGACCCGGCGGCGCCGGCGCGTAAGGAGGCTCTCCCGGATCGAGCCAGAGGCGGCTGCCGACGGCGAAAGGGCGGGAGGCGGCGCGGAAGACCGCGAGCGGGTCCGCTTCGACGACATCCGCGTCCAGGGTCGAGGCGATGCGCGAGGCCGACAGGGCAGCTCCAGCCCGCCGCGCGTCGGCGGCGTCGCGGAAGCACGCGACGAGATCCCGGCCTTCCTCGAGGAACCCGAGCGGAGCGTACAGCGCCACGATTCCGAGCACCGTCTCGTCGGAGGCGCGCTCCGGAACGACCAGCCGCGAATATGTCTTTGTGGCCAACGGGAGCCGCGGGCTACGAGAAGATTTTCTTGGCCTTCGAAAGGACGCCCTTTTCGCCGACGGGGGCGCCGGTCAGGGAAGCGTACTGGCGCAGAAGATCTCTCTCCTTGTCGGAGAGGGATTCGGGGACGATGACCCCGACGCGGACGACGAAGTCTCCCCGGCCGCGCCGCCCGAGGCGCCCGAAACCGCGCCCGTGGAGGCGGATCTCCGAGCCGGCCTTCGTGCCGCGAGCGATCGAGAACCTCTCCTCGCCCTCGAGGGTCGGAGCGGTGATCTCCCCGCCCAGGACCAGCGTCGGGAACGGGAGGTCAAGGCGCAGGACGATGTCGTCCCCCTCCCGCTCGAAGATCTCGTCTTCGCCGACGGTCAGCACGACGTAGAGGTCTCCGGGCGAGCCGCCGGCCGGCCCCGCGTCGCCCTCCGCCTGGATCCTCAAACGCGACCCGCTCTCGATCCCGGCCGGAATGCGGATCGTGATCTCGCGGGTGCCGCGCTTGCGCCCCTCGCCGCGGCAATCCCGGCAGGGCTTCTCGACGACGCTTCCCGCTCCCCCGCAGGCCGTGCAGGGCCGGGTCACCATCAGGAAGCCCTGCGAGAACCGCTGCCGGCCGCGTCCTCCGCAGGCCGTGCAGGTCTTCGGCCGCGTCCCCGGCTGGGCTCCCGACCCCGAGCAGGTCTCGCACGAGATCAGCCGCGAGATCTTCAGCGGCGCCTCGACTCCGACCGCGGCGTCCTTGAACGACACCTCCATCCGGTAGACGACGTCGCTGCCGGCCGGGCGGCCGGGCCCGCCGCCTCCGAAGCCGGCGAAACCGAAGAGGTTCTCGAAGAGGTCGGAGAACTCGCCGAAGACCGACGGGTCGAATCCGGAAAAGCCCGTCCCGCCGCCCGCGACGCCGGCGTGCCCGAACCGGTCGTAGCGCGCCCGCTTCTCGGGGTCGGAGAGGACGGCGTACGCCTCGGAGGCTTCCTTGAACTTCTCGGCCGCCTCGGGATCGCCGGGATTGCGGTCCGGGTGGTGCGCCAGGGCGAGCTTGCGGTAGGCCGACTTCAGCTCGCCGTTGACGGCTTCCCGGCCTACACCGAGGATCTCGTAGTAATCACGCTTCGGCATCTTGAGAGTTTATGGTTGTCTCGCCGGCGCCGCGCCGCCCTTGGCCGCGGCCGAGCGCTGGAGCATCACCCGGGTCAGGAGCTTGGAGATTCCCTGCATGTCGAAGATCGCTTCCTTCAGGGCGTCGCGGGAGTCCGTCGCGGCGATCTCGCGCGAGCGCTTCAGCGTCTCCTGGATGCGTTCCCGCTCGTCGGCGGCGAACGCCGTCAGGAACTCCGCGAAAACCCGCTCGTTGGAGGCGAGCATTCCCTCCAGCCGGTTCTTGATCTGCGCGATCTCGCGCCGCTGCCGGTCCGCGTCGGCGAAGGAGGAGGCCTCGTGGATGATCCGGTCGATCTCGGCCTGCGAGAGGCCCCCGGCCGGGTTGATCTGGATGCCCTGGGCCTTGCCGGTCGCGAGGTCCCGCGCCGAGACGTTGACGATCCCGTTGGAGTCGATCGCGAAGGAGACCTCGATCTGGGGGACGCCGCGGGGGGCCGCGGGGATGCCGACGAGCTCGAACCGGCCGAGCGACTTGTTCTCGCCCGCCACGTCGCGCTCCCCCTGGAGGACGTGGATCTCGACGACGGACTGGCTGTCGGCGACCGTCGTGAAGACCTTGTTGTTCTTGGTCGGGATCGTGGAGTTGCGCTCGATCAGCTTCTCGAAGACGCCGCCGTGCGTCTCGATGCCGAGGGACAGCGGCGTGACGTCGAGGAGAACGACGTCCTTGATCTCCCCCTTGAGCACCCCGCCCTGGATCGCCGCGCCGATGGCCACGACCTCGTCCGGGTTGATCTCCCGGTTGGGCTCGCGCCCGAAGAGCTCGGCGACGATCTGCTGGACCCGCGGCGTCCGCGTCTGCCCGCCCACGACGATGACCTGGTCCACGTCGGAGGGCTTCAACCCCGCCGCCTTCAGGGCGTCCAGGCACGGGGCCGCGGTTCGGTCGATCAGGTCCGCCACCAGCGACTCGAAGCGCTGGCGGGTCAGGGCCCGGTTGATGTGCTTGGGGCCCGACGAGTCGGCCGAGATGAACGGCAGCGTGATCGTCGTCTCCATGGCCGTCGAGAGCTCGCACTTGGCCTTCTCGGCGGCCTCTTTCAACCGCTGGAGCGCCATCCGGTCCTGGCGAAGGTCGATCCCCGTCGAGCGCTCGAAGTCCGACAGCAGCCAGTCCATGATCTTCTTGTCGAAGTCCTCGCCGCCCAGGTACGTGTCGCCGGCCGTCGCGCGCACCTCGTAGATGCCGTCGCCCAGCTCCAGGATCGAGATGTCGAACGTCCCGCCGCCGAGGTCGTAGACCGCGACGATCTCGCTCCCCTTCCGGTCGAGGCCATAGGCCAGCGAGGCCGCCGTCGGCTCGTTGAAGATCCGGAGGACTTCCAGCCCGGCGATCTTCCCCGCGTCGCGCGTGGCCTGACGCTGCGCGTCGTCGAAGTAAGCCGGGACCGTGACGATCGCCTCGGTGATCTCCTCGCCCAGGGCCTCCTCGGAGAACTCCTTGATCTCCCGGAGGATGAAGGCGGAGATCTCCTCGGGGCTGTAGTCCTTCCCCCGCGCGCGGATCTTCATGTCGCCGTTGGCCGCCCGCACGATCTCGTAGGGAAGCACCTCGCGCGCGTGCCGGGTCTCCTCCGCATCGAACTTCCGCCCGACGAGCCTTTTCACGGCGAAGACCGTGTTCATCGGGTTGGTGATCGCCTGGCGCTTGGCGATCTGGCCGACCAGGCGGTCGTTGTCCTCGGTGAACCCGACGATCGAAGGCGTCGTCCGGCTCCCCTCCCGGTTGCAGATGACCTGCGGCGAGGCGCCCTCGACCACCGCGACGCAGCAGTTGGTCGTTCCCAGGTCGATTCCGAGAATTCGGCCCATCAGATTCCTCCGCTGTCCGGTTCCTCGGGCGGGACGGCCACCTTGACGAGCGCCGGTCGCAGGAGCTTGCCGTTCAAGAAATAGCCGCGCCTCAGGACCTCGACGATCGTGTCCTTCGGAACCTCGGAAGTCGTCTCGGTCGCGACGGCCTCGTGGACGTTGGGATCGAAGAAGCCCGACGTGTCCACCTCGGCGATGGCGTACTTCTTGAACAGGTCGTCGAGCTGCCTGCGGATCATCGCGACGCCCTGCCCGAGGTCCCCCTCGCGCTCGCCGCTCGCGGCGTGGGCGAGAGCGCGGTCGAAGCTGTCGGCGATCGGGAAGAGGTCCACCAGGAAGTTCCCCAGGGCGTGGCGGAAGTACTCGTTCTTCTCCCGCTCGGCGCGCTTTCTCATGTTGTCGAACTCGGCAAGCTTGCGCAGGTGCCGGTCCTTCAACTCCTCGAGGTTGCGCTGAGCGGCCTTCAGCTTCTCCTCCGCGGCGGCGATCGCGGAGCGCTCCTCCTCCTCGAGGACCGCTTCCAGGGTCTGGCCGGAGTCCTCGACCTCGAGCGTGCCGTCCTCGGCGTCCGCCCGCGGGCGGCCCGGGTCCTTGCCGTCGCTCACCGCGACGCCCCTTCCTTCTCGCGCCGTTGCCGGCGCTCCAGGCGCTCGGAGAGAGCCCGGCCGAGAAGCTCGACGACCGGGATGACCCGCGGATACTCGCGCCGGGCGGGGCCGATCACGCCGAGAGTGCCCGCCAGGGTCTCGCCGGTCCCGTAGCTGGTGAGCACGGCGGAGAGCCGCGGGTCGGAGGCCACCTCTTCCTCGGATCCGAGCACGACGCAGGTCCTCTTGGAGTCGAGGTACCGGGTCATCAGGTCCAGGAGCCGCGCTTTCTCCTCGAAGGTCCGGAAGACGCGGCGCAGGGAATCCACGTCGGAGAACTCCGGCTTGTCGAGGAGCTGCGCGGTTCCGTCCACGTAGATCTGCTCCTGGCCCTCGTTTCCCTCGAGCGCCCGCCGGCCGAGCTCGAGGGTCCGCGCGAGGACCCGATCGTACGCCGCCTTCTCCTCCGCCATGGCCTCGATCAGCCGCTGGCGGACTTCGAAGAGCGTGCGGCCGCAGAACTCCCGGGTGATCAGGTCGCTCATGGCGTCGAGCTCGCGCGCGGAATAGCTCGCCTCGGTCTCGATGACCCGGGAGAGCACCTCCGGGCCGCTGATCTGAACAACCAGGATCTTTCCGGGCGCGACCGGCAGGAACCGGAGGCTGTCCACGGCGGTATGGAGGGCGTCGGGCGCGACCACGAACCCGACTTCCCCGGAGAGCCTCGAGAGCAGGCGCGAGGCCGCCTGGAAGAGGCGCGGCGCGTCCGCGCCGGCGGAGGTCAGGTCCGAATCCACCTGCTCCCGGATGTCCATCGCGATCTTGCGCTGCCGCATCAACTCGTTGATGTAGAGGCGGTACGCGCGATCGGTCGGGACACGGCCGGCGGAGGTGTGAGGCTGGGTGAGGAATCCGGAGTCGGTCAGGTCCGCCATGATGTTGCGGATCGAGGCCGGGGAGAGCCGGAACCGGTTGGACTTGAAAAGGGTCCGCGATGAGACCGGCCGCCCGGTGTCCACGTGGACGCGGATGATCTCCTTCAGGATCGTTCGGCTCCGGACGTCGAGCGGTCTCATGGGCGGATCAAGATTAGCACTCGCGTCCAGAGGCTGCTAAAGCGCTGAGTCGACAGTCGACAGTCAACGGTCGACAGATTGGGTCCTCGAAAGCGGACGGTAGACTTCGATCGTGAAAGCGCAAAAGTTACCGGCGGTGAGCCTGGTCGGGCCGGGGCGGGCGGGCAAGGCGTTCGGACGGTCGTGGGTCGCGGCGGGCGGGCAGATCGTCGAAGTCGTCGGGCGGAGCCTCGATTCGGCGCGAGGTGGACGCGAGGCGATCGGCGCCGGGACCGCGCGGGTCGCGTCGGCAAAGCCGATCCAGGGCGACATTCTCATCATCGCGGTTCCGGACGACGAGATCGCAGGTGCCGCGCAGTCGCTTGCCGGCCGCTTTCCTGGGACTCACGTCTTTCATCTGAGCGGAGCCTTGCCGGCGAGCATCCTCGGGCCTCTTGGCTCGCAAGGCTCCGCCCTCGGGTCGCTCCACCCGGCGAGGGTCTTCACCGGCGCGGCGTCGGAGAACTGGAAGGGGTCTTTCATCGCCGTGGAGGGAGACAGCTCGGCCGTAGAGGAAGGGGAAAGGATCGTTCGGGCAATCGGCGGAATCCCGCGGCGGATCACGGCTTCGGCCAAGCCCCTCTACCACCTGGCAGCGGCGCTCGCCGCAGGGGGGACGGCGGCGCTCATCGGGCTCGCCACGCGGGCATGGCAGGAGGCGGGCATCCCCGGCCGCGAGGCCCGGCCCGCCCTGGCCACCCTTGCCCGGCAGGCTGCGGCCGCCGCCGCGTCACGGGATTTCGAGGCGGTCCTCACCGGCCCCATCGCCCGCCGGGACCTCGGGACGGTCGCCCTTCACGCGAAGGCGCTCAAGACGCAGCCGGCGCTCGCGCTCCTCTACGAGGTCCTGGGGCGGGAGATCCTGGAACGGACGCCCGGCCGGGGCCGGGAGGCTGAGATCCGGGCGTTGCTGGAGGCCAGAGTCACGGCTCTGCCGCCGAAACTCTGACGAAAACTGGCCCCGGACAGGCGGGTTTGCCGCTCTAACTTCTTGAGTGGCACAGGACTTCGGAGGTAGAATGCCTGAGCGCCTCTTGCCAGGGGCGCCAATCAAATAATGGTTTTCTTCAATTACGCCACCATGCAGATGGCGGCCAAGATCGTTTACTACGGGCCGGGTCTGTGTGGAAAGACAACGAACCTGCATCACATCTACGGCCGGACAGCGCCGTCCTCGCGAGGGGAGATGGTCTCTCTGGAGACGGAAACCGACCGGACGCTGTTTTTCGACCTCCTGCCTCTCGACGTCGGGGTCATCGGGGGATTCAAGACCCGCGTCCAGCTCTACACGGTGCCCGGCCAGGTCTTCTACAACACCACCCGCAAGCTCGTCCTGAAGGGGGTGGACGGCATCGTCTTCGTCGGGGACTCCCAGAAGGCGATGAGGGACGCCAACGTCGAAAGCGCGGTCAACCTTCGGACGAACCTCGCGGAGATCGGCATCACCCTGGATGATCTGCCGCTCGTCTTCCAGTACAACAAGCGGGACCTCCCCAACATCCTTTCGCTCGAAGAGCTCGAGGAAAGCCTGAACCCGGACCGCCGCCACGAGAGCTACGAGGCCTGCGCGGTTCTCGGACAGGGAGTGTTCGAGACGCTCAAGGCGATCTCGAAGATCACCCTGCGTTCGGTCAAGAAGAAGATGCTCGGCGAGGAGCGGAGCGCCCGGCCCGCCCCGCTGGCGGGAACCGCCGGCTCCACGATCTGGCCGGCGGCCCCCGAAGAGCCGGCGGGCGCGCCTCTCGAGATGGCCGAGGAGCCGGCCGGATCTCCTTCGCCCCGGGAGCCGATCGAGCCGACCGAGGAAATCGAGCCCGCCACCGCCGCCGTCGACTCCGCGCCCCGGCCGGAGGAACGCGCCGAGATCGGCGAGATCTCCTTCGCCCAGACACCCGCGATGGAGGTCAAGCACGTCCGCGTCCGCTCCAACATCGACATCCTCTCGGAGCTCGACAAGCTGCGCCGCAACGCGACCGCGAACCCGGCCCCCGAACGCGCCGCCCGCCGCGCCGCCGCGGAGATCTCGATCGACGACCTGCTCGCCAACAGCCTCAACCACCGCAAGGAAATCAACCGCGTCTTCGACGTCCAGGTTCCCCAGGCGGATCTCGCCCGCGGCCACACGGTGCGCGTCGGCATGGAGATCGAGGACGAGGAGAACCACGCGATCGGCGAGAAAAAGACGTTTTCGATCCCGCTCGCCGCGAAATCCGACATCCAGAAAGTGCTTCTCTCGCTGAAGTTTCATATCTCCTCCAAGTGACAGCGACGGCGCAGGCAGGCGCCGCCGCTGATCCCGAGGAGCAAAGCGACCCGGGATCTCACACGTGAGACTGTCCGAAGGGACAGCGGACCGTCCTCGCGGACGGACAACCTTCTGAGGCAAAAACCCTTTGCAATTCTCCAGAGTCCCGGTTTAACCTCTCCCTTACCGTCTTATGAAATCCGTCCCTGGGAATCGAGGAATTCTCTTTGTCCTGGCCGCAGCCGCAGCGCTCGCCGCCGGGTGCTCCGCGTCCGCGAAGAGCGTGCAGCCCAGGGCCGAGGCGGTCGCGCCCGAGCCGCCCGCCGTGGCCGCCGCCAGGGCCGAGTTCCAGAAGGGGCGCGAGGCGGCCCTGGCCGGCGATTACCAGTGCGCCGAAGAGGCCTTCGGCCGGGCCCTCGAGTACGTCCGTCCCGCTCACGGCGAGCCCCCGACGGATCCCGAGACGATCGCCTTCTCCGACGACCTCTACGCCGGCATCCTCCGCTCCGAGGCGCTCTATCCGACGCCCGAGGCCGAGCTGCAGGAGGCGCAGGACGCCCAGAAGGTGCCGGAGCTCTCGCCGACCGAGGCCAACGCGACGCCGGACGACGTCGCCCGGGCCCGCGAGGCCGTGGACACCGACAGCGCGACGATCCGCTACGACATCCCGATCGTCGTCAACGACTCCGTCCTGAAGATCCTGGCCGTGTACCAGAACCAGCTCCACGACATCATCGGCCGGGGCCTGGCGCGCTCGGGCCGTTTCATCCCGATGATCGAGCGGATCTTCGAGGAGGAGGGCCTGCCCAGGGACCTCGCCCAGGTCGCGATGGTCGAGTCCTCCTTCATCCCGCGCGCCCGCTCTCCCAAGGCCGCCTGCGGGATCTGGCAGTTCATCCCCTCGACCGGACGGGACTACGGCTTGACCAACAACTCCGTCATCGACGAGAGAAATGACCCCGAGAAGTCCACACGGGCGGCCGCGCGGTACCTGAAGTTCCTCCACGAGCTCTTCCACGACTGGTACCTGGCGATGGCCGCTTACAACGCCGGCGAAGGAAAGATCCTTCGCGTCATGGCGAAGACCGGGTTCACGGACTTCTGGCAGATCGCGGCGTCGGGCCTGATCAAGCCGCAGACCGCCAACTACGTTCCGGCGGTGATCGCCTCGACCCTGATCGTCAAGAACCCGGCCCACTACGGCTTCGAGGTCGAGTACGAGAAGCCGCTCGCCTACGACCTCGTCCGGCTCGACCGGCCGGTGACCCTCCGGAGCCTCGCCGCGGCCGAGGGCGTCGACCTCGAGGACCTCCAGAGATTGAACCCCGAGCTTCGCACCGAGGTCACTCCGGGCGGACCCGGCGGCTACGACATCAAGGTGCCCGTCGGAACGCAGGTCGCCGTCCTGACCGCCTTCGCCGCCGCGCCGACCGCCAGGCCGCCGAGCTACCGACGGTACACCGCCCACCGCGGCGACACGATCGCGTCGGTCGCGCGGAGGTTCAAGGTCTCTCCCGCCGCCGTCTCCTCGGCCAACGGCCTGCCGCAGACCGCGCCGCTCAAGAAGGGAAAGGTCGTCCTGATCCCGAGGGCCGAGCCGGTCCGCGTCGCCTCCAACTCCGTCAAGCCTTCCAGGGGGTCCTCCGCAATAAAGCCGGCGAAGGCGAAAGCGAAGGTGGCCGACGCCGCACCCGTCGAGACCGCCGCCAAGCACTACACGGTCCGAGGCGGCGACACGCTCTACCGCATCGCGGTCAAGCACGGCACGACGGTCGCGCAGCTCCTCGCCTTCAACAGCCTGATTGCCCCTGGATCCATCAAGCCCGGCGACACCCTGAAGATCCCCGCCAGGTCCCGCCAGAACTGAACCCTGCTAAGATGAGGCCCGTCCTCATCTGAATCTCCGCGAGCGTTCTCCTCGCCACCCGAGGAGGTTTTGTGCTCGCACTTGTTCACGCGGCAGCCCTTTCCGGGATCGACGCGCGCGTCGTCGAGGTTGAGCTGGACCATTCCGGCGGAGTCCCGCGATTCGACATCGTGGGGTTGCCGGACACGAGCGTCCGTGAGGCCCGGGAGCGCGTCCGGTCGGCTTTGCGAAACGGCGGCTTTCCGATGCCCGACGGAGCCGTCATGGTCAACCTGGCCCCGGCCGACATCAAGAAAGTCGGGGCGTACCTGGATCTCCCCGTCGCCGTCGGGATGCTCCAGATCTGCGGGCTCGGCTCGCGGTCTCCGGCCCGGCGGCTCTTCGTCGGAGAACTGGGCTTGACCGGCGAAGTCCGGCCGGTGCGAGGCGCGCTCTGCCTGGCGCTCGCGGCCCGCGACGCCGGGTTCGACGAGATCGTCCTGCCGTCGGTCAACGCGGCGGAGGCCGCGGCGGTGGAGGAGATCGCCGTGATCCCGGTCCCCACCTTGCCCGCCGCCGTCGGCCACATCCGCGGAGAACGGCCGATCGCTCCGTTCTCGCCGCGCCCGGCGCGGCTGTCTTCCTCGCGGGGAGTGGACTTCGCCGACATCCGCGGCCAGACCGTGGCTCGCCGGGCGCTCGAGATCGCCGCGGCGGGGGGCCATCACGCTCTGCTGACCGGCCCGCCCGGCGCCGGAAAGACGATGCTCGCTCGCCGCCTTCCGACGATCCTGCCGCCGCTGGCGCGGCACGAGGCGATCGAGGTGACCAAGGTCCACTCCGTCGCGGGCGCGCTCCACGCCCACGGAGGCCTGATCGAGGTTCCGCCGTTCCGCTCCCCTCACCATGGCACCTCGGCGCCCGGCCTCGTGGGAGGAGGCAGCCGGCCCGGGCCGGGGGAAGTCTCGCTCGCGCACAAGGGCGTCCTGTTCCTCGACGAGCTGCCGGAATTCCGCCGCGACGTTCTCGAAGCGATCCGCCAGCCGCTCGAGGAGAAGAAGGTCCATCTCGTCCGCGTCGGCGGCGCCTTCACCTTTCCCTGCGATTTCCTACTGGTCGCCGCGATGAACCCGTGCCCCTGCGGGTTTCTGGGAGACCTGCGCCGTGTCTGCACGTGCGGTTACGCCGAGCGGACCAGGTACGCGAGGAAGATCTCGGGGCCGCTCCTCGACCGCATCGATCTCCACGTCTCCGTCCCCGCGGTCTCCTGGGCCGAGATCCAGAAGCCGGCGCCGGAAGAATCCTCCGAGACAATCCGCCTCCGGGTCCTGGCCGCCAGGGAGCGCGCCGGCGCCCGCTTTCCCTCGCGCCCCGGCTTTCGCAACGCGGATCTCGGGCCCGCGGACTTCGATCGCTTCTATTGCCTCGAGCCTCCCGTCGAACGGATCGCGGCTGCCGCGGTCGAACGGCTTGGCCTCTCAGTTCGAGCGCTCCACCGGGCCCTTCGCGTCGCCCGCACGATCGCCGACCTCGCGGACGCCGACAAGGTGCAGCCCGCGCATCTCTCCGAGGCGTTCTCCTTTCGCCCGCGGATTCCCTCCGAAGGCCTGGAGGGCGCTCCCGGGGCAACCCGCTTGACATGAAAAAGCGATGAAAGTAAGCTTTCTTCATGTCGGAAACCACGATGATTCAGATCCGCAACGTGCCCGGAGAGTTCCATCGCCGGCTCAAGGCGCGTGCCGCGATGGAAGGGATGTCGATGTCCGACTACGTCCTGCGCGAAGTCGGCAAGGCCCTGGAGAGGCCGACACGTCAGGAAGTGCTCGCCAGGATACGAGCGCGACCCGTTCGCCGCTTCCGGACGTCTCCGACCGAGCTGATCCGGGAAGAGCGGGACAACCGCTGATCGTCCTCGACGCGTCGGCCCTCCTGGAGTTGGTCCTGCACACATCCGTCGGGCAGGCCGTCGCGGCCCGCATCGCCGACCCTGGCACCGGCCTCCACGTGCCGCACCTGGCGGATCTCGAGGTCGTGCAGGCGATGCGGCGATCCTTGAGAGAAAAAGAGATGGACGCGGCGTCGGCGGCCGCGGCGCTGAAGGACCTCCGAGAGCTCGATCTCCACCGCCATGCCCACGAGCCGCTGCTCGATCGCATCTGGGAGCTTCGAGGGAACGTGAGCGCTTACGACGCCGTTTACATTGCCCTCGCTGAGGTCCTCGGCGCGGTGCTGCTCACCTGCGACGCCCGGCTCGCCCGGTCGCCCGGCGCGGCTGCGCGCGTGGAGGTCGTTCGGGCGTAGAGCGGAACGAAGAAGGCGAGCCGGGGCGCCAGCACCGCCAGGGAAAGCGGCCGGCGCCACACCGAAGAGGCCGCCGCTCGGGGCTCCCTCGAGACATTCCTGCCTCGCCGCAAGGATACGGACCGGTCCGGTTGGCCGGCGGAAAAACGCGAATAAACTAGCGCCGTGGTGTTGTTTACCGCCTAAATATGATCGACCGAGTCTTAGCCAAGGTCTTCGGGACCCAGCATGAGAGGGACATCAAGAAGCTCATGCCCCGGGTTGAGAGGATCAACGCCCTGGAGCCCTCGGTCAAGGCGCTCTCGGATGAAGCCCTGAAGGCCAAGACGGCGGAGTTCCGCGCCCGGCTGGCCAAGGCCCTGGAAGGGGTGCCCGAAGAAGGATTGAAGGAGGCCCGCGCGAACGCCCTGGACGACCTCCTCGAGGAGGCGTTCGCGGTCGTCCGCGAGGCCTCGATCCGGACCCTGGGGATGCGCCCCTTCGACGTCCAGCTGATCGGCGGCATGGTCCTCCACCAAGGAAAGATCTCCGAGATGAAGACGGGCGAAGGCAAGACGCTCGTCGCCACGATGCCCGTCTACCTGAACGCCTTGCCCGGCCGCGGCGTTCATGTCGTCACGGTCAACGACTACCTGGCCCGCCGCGACGCGGAGTGGATGGGCAAGATCTACCGGTTCCTGGGACTCACGGTCGGCTGCATCCAGAACTCCCTGACCGACGAGGAGCGCCAGAAGGCCTACGGCTCGGACGTGACCTACGGCACGAACAACGAGTTCGGGTTCGACTACCTGCGCGACAACATGAAGTTCGAGCTCGAGTCCATGGTCCAGCGCGGCCACGTCTTCGCGATCGTGGACGAGGTGGACTCGATCTTGATCGACGAGGCCCGCACCCCGCTCATCATCTCCGGCCCCTCGGAAGAGAACACCGACATCTACTACCAGTGCAACCGGGTCATCCCGTACCTGACCCAGGGGAAGGAAGAGAAGGACAAGTACGGGAACAAGACGACCACCGGCGACTACCTCGTGGACGAGAAGTCGCGGACCGCGGTCCTGACCGAAGAGGGCGTCGCCCGGGCCGAGAAGCTCCTGAAGGTCGAGAACCTCTACGACCTGACCAACATCGATCTCCTCCACGGCACCGAGCAGGCGCTCCGCGCCCACACGCTCTACAAGAAGGACGTGGACTACATGATCCGGGACGGCCAGGTCCTGATCGTGGACGAGTTCACCGGCCGCGTCCTTCCCGGCCGCCGGTGGTCCGACGGCCTCCACCAGGCGGTCGAGGCGAAGGAAAACGTCCGCATCGAGCGGGAGAACCAGACGCTCGCGACGATCACCCTCCAGAACTACTTCCGCATGTACGAGAAGCTGGCGGGCATGACGGGCACGGCGGACACCGAGGCGTCCGAGTTCCACCAGATCTACAAGCTCGACGTCGTCGTGATCCCGACGAACATGCCGATGATCCGCGCCGACCACCAGGACGTCGTCTACGCCTCCGAGCGGGAGAAGTACGAGGCGGTGGCCGAGGAGATCGCCAACCTGCGCGAGAAGGGGCAGCCGGTCCTCGTCGGCACGGTCTCCATCGAGAAGTCCGAGCACCTCTCGGCGATGCTGAAGGCCCGCAAGGTTCCGCACGTGGTCTTGAACGCCAAGTTCCACGAGAAGGAGGCCGAGATCGTCGCCCAGGCCGGCAAGTCCGGCTCCGTCACGATCGCCACCAACATGGCGGGCCGCGGAACCGACATCGTGCTGGGCGGAAATCCCGAGGCCTTCGCGGAGCAGCGCCGCAAGGAGGCGGAGAACGAGGAGCAGTTCCGGAAGCTCCACGCGGACCTGAAGGCCGCCTCGGTCAAGGACCGGGAGACGGTGCTCGCCAACGGCGGGCTGATGATCCTCGGCACCGAGCGCCACGAGTCCCGCCGCGTGGACAACCAGCTCCGAGGCCGGAGCGGCCGGCAGGGCGATCCGGGCGAATCGCGCTTCTACCTCTCGCTCGAAGACGACCTGATGCGGATCTTCGGGTCCGACCGCCTGCAGAGGATCATGCGGAAGCTGGGCATGGAGGAAGGCGTCCCGATCGAGCACGGCATGGTCTCCCGCGCGGTCGAGCGCGCCCAGAAGCAGGTCGAGGCGCGCAACTTCGAGACCCGCAAGCACCTGCTCGAGTACGACGACGTCATGAACCGGCAGCGCGAGGAGATCTACGGCATGCGCCGGGAGATCCTCAGGGGGAGGCTCGCGAAGGAGAAGGTCCTCGAGCTCGCCGAGATGATCGTCGATTACCTCCTCGGGCGCCACCTGCCCGAGGACAAGGCCGCCGACGAGTGGGACATTCCGGCCTTCGAGATGGACCTGAAGGAGTACTACGGCTTCGAGAGCGGGGCGATCGAAATCCCGGGAAAGACCCGCGAGGAGATCCGCGAGACGCTCGTCGCCTCCCTGAACCGCAAGTACGAGGAGAAGGAAGCGATCCTCGGCGCGGAGACCATGCGGCTCCACGAGAAGTTCGTGATGCTCCAGGTCGTGGACCAGCAGTGGAAGGACCACCTCCTCGCGATCGACCACCTGAAGGAAGGCATCGGCCTGCGCGGTTACGGCCAGCGCGACCCGTTAGTCGAGTACAAGAAGGAGTCCTTCGAGCTCTTCACGCTGATGAAGGAGCGGATCGAGGACCAGTTCGTCCAGTGGCTCTTCCGCCTCCAGCCGGTCGTGCGCGAGGCCGAGGGAGAGGTCGCGGAGGCGCAGCCGCGGCGGGCGCCCGCGGCAATGCCTTCGCGCAAGGCGCGCAACGTCAACTACTCCTACGGCGCGGCCGCATCGGGGGGCAACGACGCGAAGGTCGAGACCTTTCAGCGCAACCAGCCGAAGGTCGGAAGGAACGACCCGTGCCCGTGCGGCTCGGGCAAGAAGTACAAGAAGTGCCACGGCGCGGCGGCGGCGGGAGCATGACCGTCGCTCCGGCTGCGCGAGGAATCTGCGCCCTGCAGGCGCACCGGCGAGCGGCTCGCCTGACAGGGCTCGACCGCTCGCCTGATTCCTCGCTCCGCCTCCGCTCCCGCGGCGCGAGGCTCCTCCTTCCGATTACTCAGGAGACTCCTCGCGCCGCGACCGGGGCTGGCACGCTCGGAGCCTGGCGCCGGGCCGAAAGCGAATTGGGTTAGCATCAGGGATGGCAGCGCGAAAACACTTCAGCGTCCCCGCAGAACCGCCTCTCGCCCTCACATTCGACGACGTCCTTCTCCTGCCCGCGCGGTCGAAGGTGCACCCGCGGGACGTGGACCTGAGGACCCGGGTCACGGCCGACATCGCGCTCAACATCCCGGTCGTCTCGGCGGCGATGGACACGGTCACCGAATCGCGCCTGGCCATCGCGATGGCGCAGCAGGGCGGGATGGGCGTCATCCACAAGAACCTCCCGATCGGCAAGCAGGCCGAGGAAGTGGACAAGCTGAAGCGCTCGGAGTCGGGGATGATCGTGGACCCGGTGACCTGCCGCCCCGAGCAGACGATCTCCGAGGCGCTGGGCGTGATGGCCCGCTACAAGATCTCCGGCGTCCCCGTCGTCAACGAGAAGGGGAAGCTCGTCGGGATCCTCACCAACCGCGACCTGCGCTTCGAGACCCGCACGGACAGGCCGATCTCTTCGCGGATGACCCGGAAGAACCTCATCACGACGCCGGTCGGGACCACGCTCGAGGAGGCCAAGAGCCTTCTCCACGAGCACCGCATCGAGAAGCTCCTCGTCGTGGACCGCGCCGGGAACCTGAAGGGCCTGATCACCGTCAAGGACATCCAGAAGGCGATCAAGTATCCCAACGCGGCCAAGGACCGGCTCGGCCGGCTCCGGGTCGGCGCGGCGATCGGCGTCTCGAAGGACATGATCGACCGCGCGCGGGAGCTGGTGCGGGCCGGCGTGGACGTGCTGGTGCTCGACTCCTCCCACGGACACAGCGAGGGAGTCCTCGAGGCGCTCCGGCTGGTCAAGAGAAAGCTCCCCTCGACTCCGGTCATGGCGGGCAACGTCGCGACCGAGGAGGGCGCGCGCGACCTGGTGCGCCGCGGCGCGGACGCGGTCAAGGTCGGAATCGGTCCCGGCTCGATCTGCACGACCCGCGTCGTCACGGGCGCCGGAGTCCCGCAGATCCACGCGATTCGCGAGTGCGCCCGCGCGCTCAAGGGCACGAAGGTCCCGCTGGTCGCGGACGGCGGCATCAAGTTCTCCGGGGACATCGTCAAGGCGATCGCGGCCGGCGCCCACCTTGTCATGATCGGGTCGCTGCTGGCCGGGACCGAGGAGTCGCCCGGGGAGACGATCCTCTACCAGGGCCGCACCTTCAAGGCCTACCGCGGGATGGGCTCGCTCGCCGCGATGAAGTCGGGCTCCTCGGACCGCTATTTCCAGGAGTCCATGGACGTCGAGGCCTCGACCAACGGCTCGCTCTCCAAGCTCGTCCCGGAAGGGATCGAGGGCATGGTCCCCTACAAGGGGAGCGTCGAGGGCCTGGTCCTCCAGTTGACCGGCGGCGTGCGCAGCGGCATGGGCCTGACCGGCTGCGCCTCGATCGAGCAGCTCCGGACCAAGTCGAAGATGATCCGCGCCACCGCGGCGGGCCTCAAGGAGTCGCATCCCCACGACGTGATCATCACGAAGGAGGCGCCGAATTACAGAAGGGAAGAAACGTAGAAGAGCAGTTTGGGATTTGTGATTTGTGATTTGGGATCAGGGCGGAAGGGCCGCCTTTCCGCTCGAGTCACCAGGCGCCGATCACAAATTCTTCTTCTTCCTGGCCGTCTTCTCCGCTTCCTCTCTCGCCCACTTCTCCTGGCGCTTCTTGAGGATCGCTTCGAGCCGCTGGGAGAGCTCGGCCTCTTCGCCGGCGGCTCGCGGGCGGTAGTAGCGGCGGCCGCGCAGCGATTCGGGGAGGCATTCGATCCCGCCGACGCCCTCGGGCTCGGCATGGGCGTAGCGGTAGCCGCGGCCGTAGCCGACCTCCTTCATCAGCCGCGTCACCGCATTGCGGATGACCGGCGGGACCGGCTCCGCCGGCTTTTCGGCGACGTCGGTCTTCGCCTCGTTCTCGGCGATGTAGAGGGCGTTGGATTTCGGAGCGAGCGCGCAGTACACCGCCGCCTCCGCGAGCGCGAGCGACCCCTCGGGCAGCCCCAGCAGCTCGAAGGCCTCCTTGGCGTCGATGGCGACTCTCAGGGCGCGCGGGTCGGCCAGGCCGATGTCCTCGGAGGCGAACCGGACGATGCGGCGCGCGAGGTAGAGGGGCTCCTCGCCCGCTTCGAGCATCCGGACGAGCCAGTAGATCGTCGCGTCGGGGTCGGACTCCCGCATCGACTTGTGGAGCGCCGAGATCAGGTTGTAGTGCTCCTCCCCCGCCTTGTCGTAGAGGAGGACCTTGCGCTGGAGAAGCTCGCGCAGCCTCGACACCTCGATCCGCTTGGTCTTTCCGGCCTCGGCGTCGGCGGCGGCCGATTCGAGGAGGTTCAACGCGCGGCGGGCGTCGCCGCCCGAAGTCTGGGCGATGAAGGAAAGGGCCTCGTCGTCCAGCCGGAAGTCCCTCGCGCCGAGGCCGCGGGCGATGTCGCGGAGGGCTCGCCGGACGATTCGCGCGATCGCCTCGGGCGGGAGAGGATCGAGAACCACGACCTTGCACCGGGACAGCAGGGCGCCGTTCAACTCGAAGGACGGGTTCTCTGTCGTTGCGCCGATCAGGACGATCTCGCCGCTCTCCATGAACGGGAGAAAGACGTCCTGCTGGGCGCGGTTGAATCGGTGGATCTCGTCGAGGAAGAGGATCGTGCGCTGCTGGCTGTGCTTGCGGCGCCTGCGGGCTTCCTCCAGGACTTCGCGCATCTCCTTCACGCCGGTGGCGACGGCCGAATAGGAGACGAAGTGCGAGGAGGTCTGCGCGGCGATCAGCCTCGCCAGCGTCGTCTTCCCCACACCCGGCGGCCCCCAGAGGACGAGCGAGGGAATCCGGTCCTCGGCGATCGCGCGGCGCAGGAACCCGTTGGCGCCGACGACCTCCTCGGGCCCCTCGACCTCGTCGAGCGAGCGAGGCCGCATCCGGTCGGCGAGCGGAGTGTCGGCGGAGATGGTCACGCCGTCGGTCTGCCGCGGGGCGGGCGGTAGCTCGAAGAGCTCGCTCAATTACGTCCCCTGGAGCCTCTCCCGGCACTTCTCGGAGCAGACGGGCACCCATTCGCCCGCGCTCCTCGCGGCGAGCGCCAGCCGGCGGTCGATCCAGGTGCCGCAGACCGGGTCCTTGACCATCTCCCCTTCGATCTGCCCGGTGGAGGAGCGGGGGCCCCGCCGGCCCGCGAGGAAGCTCTCGACGACGACGCGCAGGATTCGCAGGAGGAAGAGCGCCGCGAACACCAGGAAGAGGACGACGGCGATCCGGGACATCACGAACTCCGGGAGCCGGGAGTCATGACCGGGAGGTGGGGCCCGATCCGAGGCTCTTGATCTGCTTCTCGATCCGGTCGAGGTTGGGCATGTCGGAGAATCGCCGCTTCAGCTCCTCGAAGTGCCTGCGGGCGGCGTCCGCGTCCCGCATGTCGAAGGCCTCGATCAGGACGAGGTTCAAGAGCGACTGCCAGTGGTCGGCGTCGGCGCCGCGGGCCTTCTCGAAGCAGGCGACCGCCTTCTTGAAGTCGCCGCGATTGCGGTAGGCCGCTCCCAGGTCGGAGATGAGGTTGGGGTCCGACGCCGCCTTCCTCCTCGCCTTCTCGTAGGCGTGGATCGCGCCGTCCCAGTCGTCGCGGTCGTAACAGATGTTGCCCAGCGCGGTGAGGAGCTTCGGGTTCTGGGGATCCTTCTCGACGGCCTTGCGGGCCTGCTCCAACCGGTCCCCCTCGGCGGCAGCGGAAGACGCCTCGGCCGGAGCCGCGGGACGGCCGCCGCCGCCCGCGAAGTAACCGCCGATGAAGCCGAGCAGCGCGCCGACTAAGAGCGGCATCACCGCCCGGCGGATCCCGGCCGCGCGGCTCACGGGTTCTCCTCCTCTTCGCGCACGGCCCTCCAGACCCCGTTGGTCGTCGTGCCGCCCCCGAAAGTGGTGGTCTCCCAGGTTCCCGAGATCGAGGTCAGGTCGCGCGCGACCCGGCCGTAGAAGATCGCCGAGAAGCCGAGTGTGGAGTCCACGCGCTCGAGCCGCAGGCGGTCGGTAACCAGGGTCCCCCGCAGGGAACCGGTATAGCCGCCTTCCAGCGCGTACTCGCCCGAGACGATGGTCCCATCGAGGGTCATCCGGAAGAATCCCCGCTGCGATCCGGGATCGACCGTCACCGCCCAGCGGCCCGTGATGGCGTCGAGCTTCCTCGGGCTCAGCTCGGCCTCGAGCGAAGCGATCGAGCGGCGGCGCTCGACGATTCGGTCCGCGACCAGGCGCCGCTTCTCGAGCAGCGTCCGGACTTCCTGCTCGCTTTCGGACGTGACGTCCTCGCGCCGCGAGATCTCCTCGGCGGAGTCGTTGCGCGAGGCGGCCTCGGTGACCGCCCGGCTCGCCGCCGCGAGCTGGTTCAGCGCGGTCTCCAGCCTGCGGGACACATCGGTCAGCATCCGGGAATCCGCGGCCAGCCGCCGCCTTTCCCGCGCGATCTCCGATTTGACGGCGTCGTTGGCGTCCCCCATCAGGGAGGCGCCGCCGAGGGCCGCCATCGCGATGAGACAAGCCACGATCCACCGCATCCGTCCCGATTGTATAGCCCGCGAAGCGGCTGCGCCCGTCATCGCGCCGGGTCCCGGCGAGCGGCGCCCCTCACCCCGGGCCCTCTCCCGCCGGGAGAGGGAGAAGACAAAAAAAGGGAGGCGCGAACGCCTCCCTTTCCGATCGCATCGGGAATCTCAGTGCGCGGCGCGGCCCTGCGCGGACTTCAGCAGCGCGCGGTCCACCTGCCGCTCGACCTCCGGCTCGTCCAAACCGTTGATCACGGCGATCTCGGAGACGATCAGGTACTTCGCCCGCTCGTACATCTTCTTCTCGCGGAATGAGAGCGTCTTGCGGAGCATGATGTAGTTCAGGCTCTTCAGGACGTCCGCGATGTCGTACAGCCGGCCGCTCTTCATCTTGTCGAGGTTCTGCTTGTAGCGGCCCTTCCAGTCTCCCGACGCCGAGAAGCGGTAGTCGGCCAGCCGCTTCATCAGGCCGGTGATGTCCTTGCGCTGGGTCAGACGGCGAAGACCGATCAAGTCGGTGTTGCCGATCGGAACCATGACCTTCGAGTTGTTGGACAGCAGACGGAGGTGATAGAAGCTGCGAGGCTTAGCGGGCTCGGTTGCGAAACCCTCGCCGATCTTCTCGACCACGGAGACCCCGTGGTTCGGGTAGACGACTTTTTCCCCGACTCGAAATCCCACCACAGTTGCCCTCCTAAAATGTAATTAGAAGCTACCCAGGTGCGCTCTCAGGCGGCTTCGGAACCGCGAATTATAGGGAAATCCTCGAAAATACTCAAGTAGAAAGGGTTATGCGCTTTCAGCATTCCCCCATCCGGCCCCATGACGAGGCGCTAAATCAAACGTCGGTAAGTGTTTGAACGAATCGGGCGGCGCCCGCAGAAAGATCCTTCGCTTTCGCTCAGCTTTCGCTCAGGATGACACGACGGCGGGAGTCCCGCTTCTAAGGGGGTCCGCAACGCCGAAATGTTCCCTTCAATTAACCCAACGTCGTTACGCTCGCGGCGGCAGGAGTCTCCGAGCGAAGGCGAGGAGGAGCCTGCCGCCGCGGGAGGCGAGCGCCAGCTCGCCGACGTGTGTGGTGCCGGAGGAGGGAGTCGAACCCTCATACCCCGAAGGGCGGGGGATTTTGAGTCCCCTGCGTCTGCCATTCCGCCACTCCGGCGCAACGCTGCGGCGGAATCCTAACCCAGGAGCTCTTCCGTCCTCGACTGTCGACTGTCGACTGTGGACTGTCGACTCGTCTAGTTCTCTTTCCAGTCCTTGACGTTGGAGCGGGTCGGCTCGTTGGTCTTGCTCGGCGTGAAGACGCCGTGGTTGGTGGTGAAGGCCACGTTGCCCGACTGGTCGGCCGCGACGTAGAAGATCGGGTTAGTCGCGAAGGAAGCGTTGGCGACGCTCGCCGCGCGGTCGGTCGCCGGGGGCAGAGCGTTCCCGTTGGCATAGTACATCGTGTACTGCCGCACGACGCCGTTCTTGATGCTACAGGTCGAGGGGGGCGGGCACGCGCCGCCGGCATTGCTGCCGGCGGGAGACTGCGTGAAGAAGTAGACGTACTTGTTGATCGCGAGCGAGTCGGTGATGACCCGCTCGCCGAGCGTCGAGGAGGACGTCCCGAGCAGGAGGTACCATCCCACGGACGGGATCGTCGTCGTGGCCGACGCCGTGGAGCTCCCGATCTGGAGCATGCCCGAGGTGCTCTCCGTGACCGTTCGGCTGTTGGCCTGGTCCACCACGAAGTAGTACCTCTGGTTGTAGGTCGTCGCGCGCGTCGAGGGGTTGCAGGTCGCCAGCACGTCGTCCCGGTCTCCCGTTCCGAACGCGACGCCGAGGATCGGCTGCCCGCCCGACCCCACGCCGAGGTAGACGACCGTCGGCCGGTAGTAGATGGGATAGAACTTGAAGGACGGGAAGGCCGGCTGTGGCGCCTGGAAGACGAGCATCGGCTTGAGAGCCGTGCCGTCGTTGTTCTGGAGCTTGGAGGCCCAACGGGTCGTCGCCGCGGCCGAGTCGACCCGGATCGCGCGCAGGTCGAGCCTCCACAACTGGCCGAGGAGGTCTCCGAAGTACACGTAGTCGAGGAGGCCGTCGTTGTTGACGTCGATGGCCGAGACTTCGGACGGCACCGAGGCGAAGTTGACCGTCACGTTGCCGGACCCGAAGTTCGCCGTGCCCGACCCCACCTTGTAGAGGACGAAGCCCGTCTCCACGTCCACGATGTAGATCCAGTCGCCG
>DATFWF010000151.1:0-2006 GCA_035259605.1 Thermoanaerobaculia bacterium | reverse complement strand
GCGCCGGTGATCGTCCCGATCGACGGGGGAGATCCGCGTCCGATTCCGGGGACCGGCCCGCCCGACGTTCCGCTGGAGTGGTCCGCCGACGGCCGGCAGATCTACGTCTTTCGGCGCCAGCAGATTCCGGCGAAGATCTTCCTGCTCGATCTGGCGACCGGCGAGCGGCGCCCCTGGAAGGAGATCCGTCCCTCCGACCCGCTGGCGACCGGGATTCCGAAGCTCCTGATCACGCCCGACGGCGCCGCCTACGCCTATCGGGCCATCCACATCACCTCGGAGCTCTACATCATCGACGGTTTGCGGTAGTCGCGGAATTCGTTCCGGCGTCTCCAGAGATACACCAGGATCGCGACGTTCACGGCGAGGATCAGGTAGCGCCGGATCCCGAACGGCCTTTGCAGGATCTCGTAGAGCTCCAGTGGAATGCCGAGCGTCGTCAGCGCGATCGTGAAATAAGTGGACCACCAGATCCGGAACGCCAGGAGCGTCGCCTCGACCGTGAAGATCAGCCCGACGAAGAGCGACACGATGCTGATGCCCACGACCTCGCGCGGCGTCACGCTCGCGATTCTCCGGATGATCTCGTTCTCGGGGGAAGACCGCAGGAAGCGGGCGATCTGCTCGGCGGAAGGAATCCGCTCCATGCGCGCCAGGTGCACCGCCGCGAGGCCGACCAGGAGAAAGACCACCCCCTTGAAATACTTGAAGACGATGATCGAGACGAAGCCTCCCGAAAGCTTGCCGGCGCGCGTCATGGAGCCGGCGATCCTATCCCGTCGCGCCGTGATCTGATGGAAGCCGCCATGACCAGACTTCGAACGGTCGCCCTCGCGGCGGCCACGCTCCTGCCGGCGGCCGCCGCTCTCGCCGAGCAGCCGGTCGTCACCTACAAGCCCGCGCACGAGGAGCTGAAGTACACCTTCGGAGGCGCCGCTCCGGCCCGACGCGTCAAGCCGGGCACCCGGATCGTCTCGTGGACGGAGGACTGTTATGACGGCGCGGTGACGAAGCCGGGCCAGATCCCGTCGAAGGTCCAGCTTCCCGGGCACGACAACCCGCAGACCGGCCCCTTCTTTATCGAGGGGGCCGAGCCCGGCGACACGATCGCGGTGAAGATCGAGAAGCTCGAGCCCGCGCGCGATTACGGCATCTCGTCGTCCTTTCCGGGCTTCGGCGCGTTGAACGGCACGGACCGCACGGCGGTCCTGCACGAGGACCTGCCCGAGACGGTGTGGTTCTACCAGGTGGATCGCGCCAAGGCCGTGGCCCGGACGAAGTCGCAGGACGGGAAGTTCTCGTGGGAGATCCCGCTCGCTCCGTTTCTCGGATGCCTCGGCGTCGCGCCGGCCAACGGCGAGGTCCGCTCGACGATCGTGCCGGACAACTTCGGCGGCAACATGGACTGCCCGGAGGTGCGCGCCGGCAACACCGTCTATCTCGGTGTCAACGTGCCGGGAGCGCTGCTCTCCTTCGGCGACGGGCATTTCGCGATGGGCGACGGGGAGATCATCGGGACGGCGATCGAGGGCGCGATGAACGTCGAGGTCACGGTGGACCTGATCAAGAAGCGGGCGACTCCCTGGCCGCGCATCGAGAATGCCGAGTGGATGATGTCGGTCGGCGCCTCGCGGCCGCTCGAGGATGCCGCGCGCATCGCGTTCAAGGACATGGTCGCCTGGGTGCGGGAGAAGACGGGGCTCTCGGAGATGGACGCCTACGAGTTCGTCTCGCAGGCGTCGAAGGCCCCGATCGTCGAGATGGTGGACCCGCAGTACACGGTCCTCGTGAAGATCGAAAAACGGCGGCTGCCGTCGGCATCGCGCTGACGCGGCGGCCTGGAGGAACGATGAAACGAATCGTGCTTACTTTTGCCGTGTTGGTTCCGGTTCTCGCCGTGGCCGCGGCCCCGGCTCCGTCGGAGCTGGAGCGCTCGGTTGCCGCCATGGTGAAGATTGGCTTCTGCGCGAGCCCGAGCTTCTCGCCCGACGGGAAGCGAATCGCGT
>DATFWF010000150.1:0-10514 GCA_035259605.1 Thermoanaerobaculia bacterium | reverse complement strand
CCACGATCTCGGTCGTCGGCCTCGGCATGGCGGGAACTCCCGGCATCGCCTCGCGTGTCTTCACCGCGCTGGCGCGCGGCGGCATCAACGTCGTGGCCATCGCGCAGGGATCCTCGGAACTGAACATCTCCTTCGTCGTCTCGTCGGAGCAGGCGCCGCGCGCGCAGCGGAGGATCCACGACGCCTTCCAGCTCTCCAAGATCGGCGGCGGGGGAGCGCAGGAGGGGCGGCCCGCCGACGTCGCGCTGCTCGGCTTCGGGCAGGTCGGCCGGACGCTCGCGGGACTCCTGCGCGGGCCGCGCGGCGGACGCCTGCGGCTCTGCGCGGTGATCGATCGGGGAGGCTTCGTTTTCCGGCCGGCCGGACTTTCCGCCGGCGACCTCAGGGCGCTCGCGGCCGAGAAAAAACGCGGCCGGTCCGTCGGATCGGCGCGCATCGGCAGGAAGGCCTCTCCCGGGGAAGCCGTCGCCTCGCTCGCGCAGCACGCGCTCTCCCGCCCGATCCTGGTGGACGTCACGGCGGAGGCGACCGCGCCGCTCCTCGAGAAGGCCGCCGCAGCGGGCTTCGACCTCGTCCTCGCCAACAAGCGCCCGCTCTCGGGTCCTCGCTCGGAGGCCGAGAGCCTGAGCCGCGCGGTCGAGGAGAACGGAAGGCGGCTGCGCTTCGAGGCGACGGTGGGGGCGGGCCTGCCGATCCTCGACACGCACCGAAAGCTCGTCGAGTCGGGCGACCGCGTCGTGAAGATCGAAGGCTGCCTTTCCGGAACGCTGGGGTTCCTGCTCTCCGAGATCGAGCGGGGGGCGAGCTTCTCGTCGAGCCTGAAGCGCGCGATGGAGAGCGGGTACACGGAGCCGGACCCGCGGGACGATCTCTCGGGGGCCGACGTCGGGCGCAAGGCGATGATCCTCGGAAGGCTGTTGGATTTCGCCGGAGAGCCCGGAGACGTCGCTGTCGAGTCGCTCGTCCCCAGGCGCGCGCGCGGACTCTTGCTTTCCGATTTTCTCGCGGGCCTCGCCGGCCTCGATGCCGAATGGGCGCAGAGGGCCGGCCGCGCGAAGTCGCGGGGCCGGGTCCTCCGGTACGTCGCGTCGGTGACCCCGCGCAGGATCCGGGTCGGACTGGAGGAGGTCGGGACAGGCAGCCCGTTCTACGGTTTGAAGGGCACCGACAACCAGGTCGCCTTCACGACCGCCCGCTACCGGACCAATCCGCTCGTCATCCAGGGGCCGGGCGCGGGACTCGCCGTCACCGCCGGCGGGATCTTCAACGACATCGCGGAGCTCGCCGGAGCCGCCGGTCTCCAGATCCACGGCGCATGAGAATCCGCGCTTTTGCTCCGGGCACCGTCGCCAATCTCGGCCCGGGCCTCGATGTTCTCGGCCTCGCGCTGACGGGACCGGGAGATTCCGTCTCCGTCGAGCGCTCGACGGAGCGCGGAATCCGGATCCGCGACGCGGGGCACCCGGACATTCCGACGGAGGCTTCCCGAAACACCGCCGGGATCGCCGCGGCGAAGGTCCTGGAGATAGCGGGTTCTCCCGGGACCGGCCTGGTCATCGACGTCGCCAAGGGCCTTCCTCTTTCCGGCGGCCAGGGCGGCAGCGCCGCGTCCGCCGCCGCGTCCGCCGTCGCCGTCAACGCGCTCCTCGGCTCGCCCCTCTCGCGCGAGGATCTCCTGGACGCCTGCCTCGATGCGGAGGAGGCCGTCGCCGGGCGGCACGCCGACAACGTCGCGGCGGCCCTCTTCGGCGGCGTGATCCTGGTCCGTTCACTCGACCCTCCGGACATCGTCCGGCTGAGCTATCCGGCCGATCTCCGGGTCGTTCTTCTCGAGCCTGAGCAGCGCCTGCGGACCGAGGAGGCGCGCGCCGCCCTTCCGCGCTCGCTCGATCGCTCGATCGCGATCGAGCAGGCCGCGCAGGTCGGCGCCCTGGTCGCCGCTCTCGCGAGCGGAGACATGGAACTTCTCGGACGGGCGGTGCGGGACCGGATCGCGGAACCCGCCCGTTCGCCGCTTCTCCCAGGCTTTGCCGAGGCTAAGGCCGCCGCTCTCGAAGCGGGCGCGCACGGTTGCTCGATCTCGGGAGCGGGCCCCGCCGTCTTCGCGTTCGCCGCCGATGACGATGCCGCCGCGAAGATCGGAACAGCGATGTCCTCGGCTTACCAGCACCGCGGAGTTGCCGCCCGCTTCGGCGTCCGCCGCGTCGATTCGGAGGGCGCCAGGGTCGTGGAGTCCTGATGCCCGGCTCGAGCCTCCCGGACCGCCCGCTCTCCTGGCAGGTCTGCGCCGGCTGCGAGCGAGAGCTCTCCAGCTCCGCGCCCGACGCGCAGTGCCCCGACTGCGGAGGGCTGCTCGAGGTCCGTCACCGCCCGCCCGCGCGCGAGGGCGAGGCCCTGCGCAAGCTCTTCCTCGAGCGGCGCGGCAGGACCGGCCGGCTCGACTCGTCGGGAGTCTGGAAGTACCGCGAGCTCGTCCTTCCCGAAGCGGGCGCGGAGGACGTCGTCACGCACCCGGAGGGGAACACGCCGCTCCTTTCGCGCGAGTCGGTCTCGCGCTTCGCCGGCGTCGCGAGTCTCTTCCTGAAGCACGAAGGGCACAACCCGACCGGCTCGTTCAAGGACCGGGGAATGACCGTCGGGATGACGCAGGCTCGGCGAGTCCGCGCGCGGGCGGTCGCGTGCGCCTCGACCGGAAACACCTCGGCCTCACTCGCCGCGTACGCCGCCGACGCGGGGCTTCCGGCGCTGGTCTTCGTCCCTTCGGGCCAGGTCGCGCTGGGAAAGCTCGCTCAGACGCTCGCGTACGGCGCGAAGACCCTCCTGGTGCGCGGCGACTTCGACGCGTGCTTCGCCCTCGTGCGCCAGGCCGCGGAGAAGCTGAACGTCTACCTCCTGAATTCCGTCAACCCCTTCCGCATCGAGGGGCAGAAGACGATCGTCTTCGAGCTCCTCGAGCAGCTCCTTTTCGATCCGCCTGACTGGATCGCGCTTCCGGCCGGAAACCTGGGAAACACCTCGGCCTTCGGCAAGGCGCTCCGGGAGGCCCGCGACCTCGGCCTGATCCCGAGGCTGCCGCGCCTGGCCTGCATCCAGGCCGAGGGCGCGAATCCCTTCGCGCGCGCGTTTCGCGAGGGTTTCGTCCGCCCGCACAAGGTCAAGGCCGACACGATCGCGACCGCGATCAAGATCGGCGACCCGGCGTCGCTCGACCGGGGCATCGCGGCGATCCGCCTGACCGACGGCGTCGTGACCGACGTCGCCGACGAGGAGATCCTGGAAGCCAAGGCGGTCGTGGACGCCTCCGGCGTGGGCTGCGAGCCCGCCAGCGCCGCGAGCGTGGCCGGCGTGCGCAAGCTCGCCGCTCAGGGCGTGATCCGGGAGAGCGATCGCGTTGTCGCGGTCCTGACCGGCCACATCCTCAAGGACCCCGGGCTCCTGATCGACTACCACCAGGAGCGGGAGCCGGCGCCGTCGCGCGCGAACCGGCCGATCGAGATCGATCCGGACCTGGCCGCCGTCGAAGCCGTCCTGTCCCGGCGGGACGCGTGAGCGAGCGTCTCCTTAAGGATCTCGAGGAAGCGAAGCGCCGGCGTCCGGGGGCTCGCTCGGCAGCGAAAATCCTCCGACAGGTCAGCCGCGCCCGGTTCCGGAGCGCGGAGGATCTCGTCCGGCTGCACGACGCCGTGCTCTTTCTTCGGGCGTACCCGCATTCGCGCGAGGTGCTCGGTCTCTCCGAGGAGATCCTCTCGGGTTTCGGCCGGCGCGTCGCGGCCATCGAAGCGGCCGGCGGCGATCTTTCGCCCTTCGATCACCCCGAGGTCTCGGGAATCGCCGGCACGACCATCACGACGGACTACTCCTACGACGTCGTCCGCTGGATGAAGAGCCGCTTCGGACGGGGCGTGTCGATCGACTGGGACCTCGAGGACGCGCCCGACCGGCTGCGCGCCCTGTGGCCGGGGTTCCTGCCGCTCCTGGAAGAAGAGGCCCTCGAAGACGCCAACGTCCCGTATCTCGAGTACCTGCGGCAGGGCCGCGGCTCCGCCGGGAACGACCTCGCATGGCTCCTCGCGCGAATCGGCCGGATGCCTCTCCCCGCCTTCGAGAAGGGCGAGAAGTACGACGCGCAGGGCCTCTCGGTGCGCTGGGACGTCGGCGATACGCGGCACACGCGGACCCGGATGCGCCATCGCGCCGGGAAGCCGTTCTTCCACGACTCGGCCCTCATCCGCCACGGCGTCTCGATCGCCGCGGAGGTCGCCTCGCCGCCACTCCCGGTTCGCAAGCTCTCGCGGCGGGAAGGCGAGGCGGTGGTGGAGATGACCCGCGAGGCGACGGCCCTCCGTTACCGCGAGTACTACGGCTTCACCTACGCCGACCCGGGAAGCGTGGTGCACCTGGACGCGGGCCGGGGCCTGGTGATCTACCTGATGGGATTGGAGAGGGGGCGGAGATTGCCCCTGCGGGCCGGGCTGGCCGGCTTCTTCGTCAAGAACGGCGTGCCGGTCGGCTACATCGAAGCGCTCGCGTTCTTCGAGCGCATCGAGGTCGGCTTCAACATCTATTACTCCTTCCGGGAAGGGGAGTCGTCCTGGATCTTCGCCCGCGTGGTCAAGGCGCTCAACCAAGTGCTCGGCGCGCGGTCCTTCTCGATGGACCCGTACCAGATCGGCCACGAGAACGAGGAGGCGATCAAGTCCGGCGCCTTCTGGTTCTACCGCAAGCTCGGCTTCCGCTCGACGGACCCGGAGCTCCACGAGCTGACCCTGCGCGAGGAAGAGAGGATCGCCGCCGACCCGTCCTACCGTTCCTCTCCCGCCACGCTCCGGCGCCTCGCCTCGCGAAACCTCCTCTTTGAAGTCCGCCCTCTCGCTCCCGTTCGATCACAAATCACAAATCACAAATCACAAATCTCCTGGGATCGCTTCCATATCCGCAACCTCGCCCTCGCCGTCAACCGCCGCATGGCCCGAGAATTCGCCGGTGACTCAGAACGAATCCGCGCCGCGTCCGAGCGAAACGTCTCCCGCAAGCTCGGCCTCTCCCTCGTCCGCCTCGACGCCGCCGAGAAGTCCGCCTACTCCGACCTCGCCCTCATCCTCGACCTGATCCCCGACCTCGTCGGCTGGACCCGCGAGGACAAGAACGCGGTCTCCGCCATCATCCGCGCCAAGTCCGGACGATCCGAACGCCGCTACATGCAGCTCCTCCAAAACCACACCCGCCTGCGCAACGCGGTCCTCCGCCTGGGCTCAAAGAAAAACGCTCCGTAGGGCGGGCTTTGCGCCCTCCGCTCCTCGTCCGGTGCCCTCGTGACAATAGATCTTCAGACGACCCAAACGATGCGATCTCTCATCGGAAAACCGGTCAGGCTGACGATCAGCGACCCGTGGGACTTCGGTACCGTTCACGGAAGCGGCCCGTTCCCGGCGACCGTCGTCGACGTTCCGAGAGACACCGGCAATCGGCGCGGGGGAGCGTTACTCGTCCGCCTGGAGAAGCCGCTCTGGTATCAGGGCAACTTCTGCGAGCACCTGATCGCGACGCCGGCTCCCGGAGGCGACGGACTGGAGAAGCTCGGCCCGAGCGGGCGGCTCGACTGCAGCTTCATCTCGATCTCCCCGCAGGGCGCCCGGTCGGCGTCTCCCTTCGACCTGACCTGGTGGCGCGGCTGGGGCACCCTTCGAGGTGTCATCGAAGGCGCGTGGCTGGAGTCACCGTCGGAAGAGAACGACCGGGCGGGAGGGGCAAGCCCCTCCCCTACGACACGAGGGGACGATTGAAACGTTGTGGAAAATGGTCTTCTCGGACTTGCTTCTCCGCGGCGGCGAGTCCCACCTTCTCCAGGTCCTCGACGTTTCGGACATCGCTCATCTCCCAGAGCTCCTGGACGCGCTTCTCCTCGTAGTCGAGGCCGACGTCGGAAAGGGACTGCTTCAGAAGAGGAATGTCGTACCGCACGTAATAGAGCAGCGTCGCCGCGCCGGGACGATCGCCGGAAGATTTCCGATCTGCATGTCGATCGCCTGCGCGCGTTGGGGCTCGTGGACAAAAAAGCTTGACCCCGTCTTCATGTAACTTAACCAAATTCCCTCGGGATATCTTCCGGAAGAGGAGGGTCATGAAAGAGCGGCAGGCAGCCTCCCCGAGAACGCCACGGGTGTTCCTCGATTCGGGAGTCTCGTTCCTCGCTCTCTTTCTCTGTGCCGGCCTCGCCCATGCCTCCTTGACGGCCGCGATGATCACTCCGCCTTCTCCGGTCGAAGGGGGGTTTGAGTTCAACTACCAGATCACGATGCCCAGAGGAGAGAGGCTTGATCCCCCGGCGACCGCGGGAGCGAGCTGCCGGGGCCCGGGGACGTCCGTCGTTCCGTGCGATCCGCCCGGCACATTCTTCACGATCTACGACATCCCGGGTCTCGTGCGCGTGGAGCTTCCGTTGATCTCACCTGGCTGGACGTATTCCGTTCAGGCCATCGGAGTAACGCCTTCCGCGGTCAACGCCTCGTTCGACAACGCTTCCCTTTCCAACGTCACGTTCACCTACAGCGGGCCCATCATGTCCTTTGGACAAACAACTCCGGTGTTTGCCGGCTTCAAGGTGGTCTCAACCTTCGGCGCTCGAAACTTTTCCGGCCACTACAGCAGTCAGAACACCCATGACTCGGGAGGAGTGGATGTACGGACGGTTGTGGGCGTCGGATCGGTCTCCGTGCCGGCGATTCCGAACGATGGAACGCTCGCATCGGCGGATCTTCGGCCGGTCGGGGGCGGGGGAACGCCTCTCGATCTGGAACGCTCACGCTCCTCCACGTCACCAGTCGGGACCCCGGAGTGCATCCGTGGAATCTGTCCGCCGAACACGCGGCCGGAGAGAAACCGATCGGGCGAGCGCTCGAGGAAAGCATGAAGACGTCTCTGCGAGCGCTGGCTGCGGCAGCAACACTTCTTGGGGTCTCCGGCGTCGCGTCCGCAGCGATGACCCCGAAGCTCTCAGGGCCGCCGGGAGCGGCCGGCGGGAACTACGCCTTCAGTTATTCGGTGTACGTCCCGACTATCGATTCGTTGAACCCGGCCGCGACTGCCGGCGCGACGTGCCCGGGTCCAGGAAACACCGTGGTCCAGTGCAATCCGGCCGGCACCTTCTTCACAATCTACGACATTCCGGGGCTCGTCGGAGTCCAGCTCCCGCTGCCGGCGAACTGGACTTACTCGATCCACCAAACCGGTCTGACCCCCTCGAACATCAACGGGTCGTCGGATTCCGCGAACCTGTCCAACGTCACTTTCATGTACGTCGGTCCCTTCTTGAGTGGGGGCGGCGACCGGATCGGTCCATTCACGATTCTTACGACGCACACCGCCGTTGATTCCGGCGGAGCCTATGCGAGCCAGAACACCTCCGACTTGATCGATTCGAACGGCAAGTCCGTCGAAGGCGCAGGATTTGTAGAGATCCCGAAAGCCCCTGGAGTCACGGCTGTCGTGCCGGCGGTGCAGCCTCCAATGCTCATCCTGATGTCGGCTGCCCTGGCGGCCTGCGGTCTGCTCGTCCTCAGGATTGCAGGCCGCTGACGAACGCCGTCGCCCCGGATCTGGAATGGGGCGGGCCGGTGTATCGTGCCGGGCGGAAAGCGGAGGAGAACGATGCGTTGGAGTCGGGGCCGGGTGTCCGTTCCGGTCCTCGCCGTGGTAGCGGTTCTCGGGGGTTCCTGCTCGAAGGAGAAGGCCGCTTCCGAGAAGCCAGCGCCGAAGGGCGTCTCGCGGCGAGACGTGGCGAAGTACATCATCCAGGCGCGAGGGGAGTCTGCGGCGACGGGGTGCACGACGCCGTTCTTCACGGACGTTCCCTGTTCCGACCCGGGGTGGGGTTGGATCGAAAAGATGCGGACCGACGAGCTGACGAAGGGGTGCGATCCCCCCAAGCCGCTCTTCTGCCCGGACGCCTCGATCACGCGGGCGCAGGCGGCGATGTTCGTCGCTCGCTCGGCCAACCTCGGCGAGGCCAACGTGCCCTTGACCTACGGGCCGGATTCCGCGACCGGGCGGAGCTATTCCTGCGAGGCCGCCAGGCCGAGCCTGCATTTCAAGGACGTGACGACCTCGGACATCTTCTGCCAGCACGCGCATTTCGTCTGGGCCAAGGGGGCGATCCCCGAGGCGGAGACCTTCCGGCCCAAGGAGAGCGTGACGAAGGAGGAGATGGAGGAGATGGTGCGGAAGGGGTTCGAGGTCCGGAAGCAGTAGGGCGCCCTCACCCCGGCCCTCTCCCGCCGGGAGAGGGAGTTAGTAACCGGCGAGGGCTCGGGCGGCCTGGCAGACCTTCGCGGCGTTGGGGAGGAAGAAATCTTCCAGGGGAGGGGAGTAGGGGACGGGAGTGTCGGGGGCGGTGACGCGCACCAGGGGCGCGTCGAGGTACTCGAAGCAGCGCTCGGCGAGAACCGCGGCGATCTCGGCGCCGATGCCGCCGGTGCGGGTCGCCTCGTGGAGCAGAATCGCCTTGTTGGTCTTCGCGACCGAGGAAAGGATCGCCTCCTCGTCGAGCGGGAAGAGCGTCCGCAGGTCCACGACTTCCGTGTCGAGGCCCTCGCGCTCCAGGGTCGCGGCGGCGTCCAGCGCCGTCCAGACCATCGCGCCGTAGGTCAGGATCGAGAGGTCGCGCCCCACGCGGCGCACGGCGGCCTTGCCGATCGGGACGACGTAGTCCTCGCGGGGAATCTCCTCCTTGATCCGGCGGTAGAGGAACTTGTGCTCGAAGTAGATGACCGGGTCTTCGTCGCGGATCGCCGCTTTGAGCAGCCCCTTCGCGTCGTAGGCCGTCGCCGGCTGGACGATCTTCAGACCCGGTGTGTGCGCGAAGTAGGCCTCGGGGTTCTGCGAGTGGAAAGGCCCGCCGTGGACGCCGCCGCCGGAGGGCCCGCGGATGACGAGCGGCACGCCGACTCCCGTGCGATAACGCGACTTCGCCGCGAAGTTGGTGATCATGTCGAAGGCGCAGGAGATGAAATCGGCGAACTGCATCTCCGCGACCGGCCGCATCCCCATCATCGCGGCGCCCACCGCCGCGCCGACGATGGCCGTCTCGGAGATGGGGGAGTCGAGCACCCGTTCCTCGCCGAAGCGGTTGAGGAGCCCTTCGGTCGCCTTGAAGGCGCCGCCGTACACGCCGATGTCCTCTCCCAGGAGGAAGACGCGCTCGTCGCGCTCCATCTCTTCGAGGAGCGCCTCGCGGATCGCCTCGACGTAGGCCGTCTCCGGCCTCGCAGCCTCGCGCGCCGCGGCGGCGATGCCGATGTCGGACTCGCTCATCGCCGGCTCCGCACGACCGCCGGCTCGAGGCCCGGGCCCGCCGGCGCATAGACGCTGGCGAGAGCCTCCTGGGGCGACGGAAAGGGAGACGCCAGCGCGAGCTCGACGTCGCGGTCGAGCTCCCCGGCGACGGCAGAGTCGATGGCAGCCAGCTCTTCGATCGCCGCCGCCCCCGAGTCCACGAGCGCGCGGATGTAGCGCTCGATCGGGTCGCGGCGCTTCCAGTCCTCCAGCTCCTCGCGCGGGACGTAATGCTGCGAGTCGTGCTCGGCGTGCCCCTTCATCCGGTAGGTCACCGCCTCGACGAGCGTCGGGCCGCCGCCGTCGCGGGCCCGGTCCACCGCCCGGCGGGTCGCGTCGTAAACGGCGAGCACGTCGTTGCCGTCCACGCTCTCGCCGGGGACGCCGTAGCCGACCGCCTTGTCGGCGAGGCTCCGCGCGAGCGTCTGCTTGCGCATCGGCGTCGAGTAGGCCCAGCCGTTGTTCTCCGCGATCAGCACCAGCGGGAGCTTCTGCACGGCGGCGAAATTGAATCCCTCGTGGAAGGCTCCGGTGGACATGCCGCCGTCGCCGATGTAGGTCAGCGCGACGGTCTTCTTCTTTTGGAGCTTTGCGCCGAGGGCGACTCCCGACATCACCGCTACGAGGGCCCCGAGCATCGAGCTGGGGGAGACGAGGCCCCGGTCAGGCGTGCCGAAGTGGAGGTTGGAGTCCTTGCCGCCGGAGGGCGAGGAGGCGCGCCCCATGTACTGCGCGAAGACGTCGCGCGGTGTGTAGCCCATGACGAAGACCGAGCCCAGGTTTCGGATCAGGGGGCCGACGACGTCCCCCTCCTCCAGGGCGTAGGCGCTTCCAACGGACGTGGCCTCCTGGCCGAGCGAGCGGTAGAGGCCGCCCAGCACCTTGCCCTGCCGGTAGAGGTTGACGAGACGGTCCTCCGCGCCCCTGTTCAACCGGAGGAAACGGTAGATCTCGAGCCTTTCGTTTCGAGTGAGATCGGACATCAGATGATCCGCGCGGCGATTATAGGAAGGAAATCGGAATTCGGATTTCGGAATTCGTACTTGCGGAAGGGCCAGAGCCGGGCTAAGCCCCGGTCGCGGCGCGGGGAGTCTCCCGAGTAACCGCAGGGAGGAGCCTCGCGCCGCGGGAGCGGAGGCGGAGCGAGGGGCCAGGCGAGCGATCGAGGCCTTATCCTGCCGAGT
>DATFWF010000149.1:0-5571 GCA_035259605.1 Thermoanaerobaculia bacterium | reverse complement strand
CGGTGTCCTCCTTGACGCAGTGCGCGTATCCGCGAACTCCCTGCTCCGGCGAGACGATCCGCTTCCAGGTCTTCCCGTAATCTCCGGTCCGATAGACGTAGGGCGTCATGTCGCCGTAGGTGTGCCGGTCAAACGCCGCGTACGCGACCGCCGGATCGAAGCGCGAGGCCTCGACCCACGAGACCCACGAGTTCTTCGGCAGCCCGGCGACGTGCCCGGCGACGTTGGTCCAGGTCTTCCCCGCGTCCCGCGAGAGCTGCAGGTTCCCGTCGTCGGTCCCGACCCACAGGACATTGGCGTCCCTCGGCGATTCGGAGATCGAGTAGATCGTGGTGTGCTCTTCCGCCGAGGAGTTGTCCACGGTGACGCCGCCGGACTGCTCCTGCTTCTGCTTCTCGGGGTCGTTGGTCGTCAGGTCCGGCGAGATCCGTTCCCACGTGTCTCCCTGATCGCGCGAGCGGAAGAGGAACTGGCCGCCGAGGTAGATCGTCCCCTTCTGCGTCGGGGACGCGTAGATCGGCGTGTTCCAGTTGAACCGCAGCTTCTCCTTGTAATCCGCCTTCGGCTGGATGTCTCGCACGGCGTGGGTGCGCATGTTGACGCGCCCGATGTTTCCGCCTTGCGCTTCGGCATAGACGCCGTCGGCGTCGGTGGCGTCCGGCACGGTCCAGAATCCGTCGCCGCCGTAGAGGTTGTCCCAGCGCGCGTTCGTCACCCCGCCGGGGTAAGAGGAGTCGCCGACCCAGGAGCTGTTGTCCTGGAGGCCGCCGTAGACCTGATACGGGTCACGCATGTCCACGGCCACGTGGTAGAACTGCGAAACGGGAAGGTTGTTCGCTTTCCACCATCGGTTCCCGCCGTCGTAAGAGAGCCAGAACCCCCCGTCGTCGCCTCCGAGGACGTGCTTCGCGTTGTCGGGATCGATCCAGACGTCGTGCCAGTCGCCGTGGGAGCCGCCGCCGGTGCCGGAGAAGGACTTGCCGCCGTCCTCGCTGACGGTGAGGGTCAGACCCGGCTTGTAGAGGCGCTCGGCGTTGGTCGGATCCACGATCAGCCGACCGAAGTAGAACGGCCGCCAGACCATGCCCTGGCTCTTGTCGCGCGCCTGCCAGGTCTTTCCGCCGTCGGAGGATCGGTAGAGGGCGGAGTCCTTGCACTCGACGAGCGCGTAGACGATCTTCGCGTTAGACGGCGCCACGGCGACTTCGACGCGGCCCCAGGGCTTCGCCGGAAGTCCCGCGTCTTTGCCCGCGGCGACTTCCGTCCAGGTCTTGCCGCCGTCTTCGGTTCGCAGAAGCGCGCTCCCGCTCGGCGAGTCGGGGCCGTCGCCTCCGGAGCGGAACGTCCAGCCCTTCCGGCGAAAGTCCCAGAGGCCCGCGAACAGAACCTCCGGGTTCTTCGGGTCCATCGTCAGGGAGGCGCAGCCGGTCGAGAAGTTCGAGCCTTTCAGGACCAGGGTCCAGGTCTTTCCTCCGTCGATCGTCTTGTACACGCCGCGCTCGGCGCTGTCGCTCCAGAGCCTGCCGGGGACGCAGGCGTAGACCGTGTCGCTCGCCGACGGGTGCACGAGGATCCGGACGATGTGCTCGGAGTCCTTCAGGCCCACGTTCTTCCAGGTCTCGCCGCCGTCGGTGGACTTGTAGATCCCGTCGCCGACGGAGACGGAGTTGCGCATCCAGGACTCGCCCGTTCCGACCCAGACCGTCCTGGGATTTCCGGGATCGATCGCGACGGCGCCGATCGATTGGACCGCCTCCTTGTCGAAGACCGGTTTGAAGGTCGTGCCGCCGTCCGTCGACTTCCAGACGCCGCCGGAGGCCGCGCCGACGAAGATCGTCGTCTTCCCCCCCTCGTTGCGGGCGGCGACCGCGGCGATCCGGCCGCTCATCGTGGCCGAGCCGATGTTGCGGATGCCGAGGCCCGAGATCACGCCGGAATCGAGCGACGGCCCGCGGCCCGCGGGAGGCGCCGGCGGCTTCGCCGCGGTCTCGACGGCGGGCGCGGGGCCGGCAGGCACGGGAATCGCGCGCGTCACGGGCGTCCCGGCCGGCGGGAATCGGAAGACCGCGTCGTCCACCTCGACGTTGACTTCGGCGCGCTCGAACGTGACCCGAATCCCGCGCGGCCGCCCCGGCGGGCCCGACTCGACCGAGAACGGCATCCACACGCCGGCGACCTGTTCGTAAGAGCCCAGGTCCGTCTCGCGGATCTCCTCGGCGCCCCGGACCTTGCTGATCGCCGTCTCGCGGATCGTGAGGAAGTAATCCGGATCGAGGTAGAGGTACTTGACGTCTCCGTCCTTGAGGTTGACCCGCACCTTGTGCGCCGGCGTCCCATCCACGTCCTCGGTGCCCAGGTACTCGACGGTGTGGCCCTTTTCCTTCCAGCGGACGAGCGGTCCCTCGAAGTCCGCCTCCTGGGCGACCGACTTCAAGTTCTCGGCCGGCGTCTTCTGGGGATCGCGGCGGCCCTGGAAGGGCTGAACGCTCCACCCTTCGGCGCCGTCGTAGGCCTGGATCGCCGTCAGTCCCTGGAGCGTCGTTTCGCTCCGGATCATGCCGGGGCGTTTGAAGAGCAGCCCGAAGGCCGCCTCGATCGAGAAGTTCCCGCCGCCGATCACGGCTTTGCCGGTCAGGCGAAGCGACCGGATCGCGGCGAGCTTCGCCGCGCCTCCCCGCGCCTCGATCGCCTTCGCGACGATCTCATCCACCGTCATCGTTCTCGCCGGCAGCGCCGGCGCCGCCGTCAGCATCGCCGTGATCAGGAGTACAAGGTGCATCGTTACCTCTCTTGAAGTGCAGGAATCATAGCGAAGCCCGCTGTGACGTTTCGGCTCGCCCGGGCCGTTACGGTTTGATCCAGCGCTCGAACCACTCCAGGTTGCGGGTCATGGATTCGCGCTCGAGCATCGGCTGGTAGTAGAGGTGCGAACTGTTCGGGTAGATGTCGAACTCGACGGTCTTGCCGAGATTCTTCAGAGCCCGGTAGAACTTCCAGGCGTTGGCGATCGGCACGCGCAGGTCCCTCTCGCCGTGCTGGATGAGAAGTGGCGTCGCCACGTTGGCGGCGAAGGAGAGCGGCGAGTGCGCGAAGTAGGACTCACGCGCCTCCCACGGCCGCTTAAAGTATTCCGCCATCACCTCGCCGCCGTCGGACAGGAAGTACTGGTCCGCAAGATCCGAGAGCGACGCCGCGGACGACGCGGCCTTGAAGCGGCCCGTCTGCGTGACGATCCAGTTGGTCATGTAGCCGCCGTAGGAAGCGCCCATGACTCCCAGCCGCTCGGGGTCCGCGATTCCCTTCGCGATCAGGTCGTCCACTCCGGCGAGGATGTCCTTGTAGTCCCCTTCGCCCCAGGAGCTGACGATCATCCGCTGTCCCTTCTCGCCGTAGCCGCCTCCGCCGCGCGGCATCGGAAAGAGGACCGCGTACCCGGCGCTCGCCATCGCCTCGGTGCCGTAGGGATCCACCTGCCCGACCGTTTGCATGAACTGCGGGAAGAGGCCCCACGTGACTCCCCCGTTGGGCCCGCCGTGGCAGTAAACGAGGAGCGGGAGCTTGCGCCCGGGAGTCCAGCCCGGAGGCGTCAGCAGCAATCCCCAGATCTCCATCCCGTCGAAGGAGCGCCAGTGGACGGCGTCGAGCTTGCCGAGCTCCAGTCCCGCGAGCTCCTGGTTGACGTCGGTGATCTTTTCCGCCCGATCCTTTCCGAGATCGAGGACAGCGACGTCCCCCATCGTCCGCCCTTCGACGGCCCGGCAGGCGAGTCGCATTCCGTCCCGGGTCAGGGAGATCGAGTACACGAGGTCCGGGCTGCCGCGCAGCCTCTCCGCCCGCCCGGTCTCGGTCCAGACGCGGACGATCGCCTGGTCGAACATGCGGCTGCCCTTCGCGAACGTCCCGTCGTTGGCGAGCGTGAAGATCGATTTCCCGTCGCGCGCCCAGACGAGCTCGTTGATCCAGGCGTCGTCCATTCCGTAGATGCGGGGTTGGGCGACCGGGCCGCGAGCCGCGACGACCGCGAGGCTCCTCGGCGCCATGATCTCGGAGCGGCCGTTGGACGAGACAAAGGCGATCCGCGTTCCGTCCGGGGAATATTGCGGCGAGCCGTTCATCCCGGGGCGGTCCACGATCGCTCGAGGAGAACCGCCTTCGACCGACACCGCAGAGATGCGGGTTCGGTACTGAGCCATGAAGCCGGTCGTCGGGGCGGCCGCGTAGGCGATCTCCCGGCCGTCGGGCGACCACGAGATCCCCTCCACGTACTGGCCGGGCGGTGTCAGCGTGCGCGCCGCGCCGCCGATGACCTGAACGCAGAGCCTCCGCGCCGGCTCCGGCGCGTCCATGTGGATGACGAAGGATTTGTCCTTGCGACGCCGCTGCTCTTCTTCCGGCGCCGGATCGCGGGTGACGTAGGCGAGGCTCTTCCCGTCGGGCGACCACTCGAAGCCGAAGGCACCCTCGGGCGCCGACGTGATCGCCCGCGCTTCTCCTCCCGCCGCCGGTGCGGCGAAGACCTGCGGCTTTTCTCCCGCGAACCCGATAAACGAGACGCTTGCTCCGTCGGGCGACCACCGCAGCCTTGGAGCGGGCAGGTTCGTCCCGAAGACCCTGGTCCCTTCCGCGATTCGCCGGGGCGTCCCGCCCCGCGCGGGGATGACGTAGATCGCGGCCTCGTGGGTGTTTCGCTCGAGAGACGGCGTCGAGACGGCGTAGGCGACGCTCTGCCCGTCCGGCGAGATCCGCGTATCCAGGATCGACCGGACCTTCATCAGATCGTCCACCGTGACCTTCACGGCCCCCGCCGTCCCCCACACGAAGAGCGACAGGACGGCTGCGATCGAGGCCCGCGTCTTCATCGGTCCCTCCAGAACGTCATTGAGCGTAACCCGTTCTCCACGTTGACGTCACGGGCTTTCGGCCGAGACGATCCTCCCGGTTCCAACCGATGCAATTGCATCAGTTCGCTGGATGCCGCGCTCCGCATAATCGGGGCTCTTAACGGGCAAGGTGACTCCAGTGTTTGAGATTCTGGTCAAGAGAACCCTGGGCGAGAACGTCAGCCTCTTCGAGGTGGCTGCCCCTCGGGTGGCCAGGCGCCACCGAGCCGGGCAGTTCGTAATGGTGCGGCCGCTCGATCACTCCGAGCGGATCCCGCTGACGATCGCGGATGTGGACAAGGCGCGCGGGACGATTACGCTCGTCGTTCAGTCAGTCGGAAAGACGACCTTCGAGATGTGCGAAAGGCTTGCCCAGGGCGACTCGCTCTCGAACGTCGCGGGTCCCCTGGGAAACCCGACCCACATCGCCGTCCCGGGCAAGCCCGAGGATTTCCGCGGAACGGTCGCCTGCGTCGCCGGCGGCATCGGCGCGGCGCCCATGCTCCCGATCGCCCGGGCCTTCAAGGCCGGCGGCCACGAGGTCATCACGATCCTCGGCGCGCGCCGGAAGGATCTCGTGGTTTTCGAGGACCGCCTCGGAGCCGCCTCGGACGAGCTCCTGGTCTGCACCGACGACGGGTCCTACGGGTTGAAGGGCTTCGTGACCGACGTCTTGAAGGGCCTGATCGGG
>DATFWF010000148.1:0-26170 GCA_035259605.1 Thermoanaerobaculia bacterium | reverse complement strand
CTAGTCCCTCCGGCCGCCCAGGAAGCGGAGAAGGAAGAGGAAGAGGTTGATGAAGTCGAGGTAGAGCGACAAGGCGCCGACGACGGCGTAGGAGCCGGTCTGGCCTTCCGGCAGGGCCGCCGCCATCGCCTTCAGGCGCTGGGCGTCCCACGCCGTCAGGCCGGTGAAAACGATCACTCCGACGACCGAGATGACGAACTGGAGCGAGCTCGCATGCCAGAACATCCCGACGACCGAGGCGAGGACCAGGCCGATCAGGCCCATCCCCACGAAGTGCCCGACTCCGGCGAGGCTCCTCTTCGTCGTCGAGCCGTAAAGTGCCAGGGCTCCGAACATCCCCGCGGTGATCACGAAGGTCGAGGCGATCGACGTCGCGGTGTAAGCCAGGAAGATGAAGGAGAGCGTCGCCCCGTTCAACGCCGAGTAGGCGATGAAGAGCGCCGAGGCCGTGGACGGCGCCATCTTCTGGACACGCGCCGAGAGGATGAAGACGAGGGCCAGCTCGCCGATGACGAGCCCGAAGAACAGGATCGGGTTGGAGAAGATCGCCTTGACGAGCGTCGGCGATCCCGAGACTCCCAGCGCCACGGCGGCCGTGATCCCCAGCCCGACGAACATCCAGCCGTAGACCGACCGGAGAAACGCGGTCGCGCGCTCCGCGGTGATCGGCACCGGCTGGAAAGCCGAGGACGGCGTCATCTGGAAACGGCTGTCGAAACGATTCGACATAGCTCTACTCCTTGCGAATCCCTAACAACAATCCCCGCGCCTTCCCGATTCCCGAGCTCATCTCCCTGTCGACTGTCGACTGTCGACTGTCGACTGTCGACTCAATTCACCTTGTACTTCAGCTCGTCCAGGAACCGCATCGCCACGGGATCGTCCGGCGATTCCCGAAGCGCTCCCTGGAATTCCGCGATGGCCTCGGCGAACTCTCCGCGCGAGGCGCGCAGGCGGCCCAGGTTCAGGTAGGGAAAGTGGCGCGGCTCGTACCGCGCCGCGCGCTTGGCCTGCTCGAACCAGGGGACCGCGTCGTCGAGCTTTCCCTGCTCCATCAGGTAGCAGCCGATGTCGTTGTAAGGGTTGCCGAAGCTCGGGTCGGTCGCGATCGCCTTGCGGCATTCCTCGATGGCTTCATCCACGCGGCCGGCGAAGGAGTACGCCCACCCGCGGAAGGTGTACGCCTCGGCCGTCGGCTTCAGCTCCAGCGATCGGGTGAACAGCGAAACGGCCGCGTCCCAGTCCCCCGCCATCAGGGCATTGGTCCCTTCCTGCCAGAGCTCCAGGGCCTTCTCCAGCGTTTTTTCGCCGCCTTCCATCGGCTCCCATGTTACTCCGCAGGCGGAAGGCGGGATTATTCCGGCATGATTTTCGGATTGGGAAGAGTGCGATGACTCGCCGACAGCTCTCGACCCTGCTGGTCCTGGCCGGGATCGTCGTCCTGGCCGTCGTGGGGTACGAGTATTTCCGCGGCTACCGGGGGCAGGAGGAGGGGCGCGAGGCATGGGACAAGGCTCGGGCGGCAGCGCCCGTCCCGACGCTGCACGTGCCGCCTCCCGCCGCGCAAGCCACGCCCTCGGGCGAGGAGAGCCCGGGCATCGAGGCTCCCGCGCCGACTCCGGCGCCCGCGGAGCCTCCGTATCCGCAGGGACAGCCGATCGCGCGGATCAAGATCCCGCGGGTCAAGATGGACTACGTCGTCTTCGGCGGAGTCGATCCGGCGACGCTCAACAAGGGGCCGGGGCATGTCCCCGGCTCGGAGCTTCCGGGAGAGCACACGAACCGGAACAACTGCGTCATCACCGCTCATCGCGACAAGCACTTCCGGCGCCTGTCCCAGGTCAAGGACGGAGAGAAAGTCGAGCTCGAGACGCCCAACGGGACGCTCGAATACCGCATCGTGTCCCACGAGATCGTCATGCCGGACGCCGTGCGCGTGCTCGCTCCGACGGAGAAGCCGCGATTGACGCTCATCACCTGCTATCCCTTCAACTGGGTCGGCGCGGCGCCCAAGCGGATCGTCTTCGTCGCGGAGCCGGTCGAGCCCAAATCCGCGAGCCAGGCCTCCGCCGACCGGCATCCTTCTTGAAAAAGGTCCCCATCGAGGGGGTGTTCCCTGCGCAAGCTCTGGATCGCCGCGGCATGCCTGGTCTGCGCCACTGCGAACGGCCTCGCCTCCGCGCCCGGGAACGGCAAGGCAAAGGCGTGGAAGCGCAAGACTTCCGCACACTCGCATCGCGAGACTCCTCTCCACGCGGCCGCCGTCAACGACGCCTCGCTGGCGGAAACGGTCGGCCCCGGCGCGTCCGCCAACGCGATCCTGCGCGCCCAGGTCCTCCTCGCCCGCGCGCACTTCTCGTGCGGAGAGATCGATGGCCGCTACGGCACGAACCTGGAGCGCGCGATCTCGGACTACCAGGCGGCCCGCGGCCTGCCCGAAACCGGAAAGGTGGACGCGGAGACGTGGAGGGCGCTCGACGCCGAGTCCGCACCGGCGCTGGTGAGGGTCCAGGTCGCCCCGGAGGACGTCGCCGGTCCCTTCGAGCAGGTCCCCGAAGAAATGATGGAGAAGTCGAAGCTCGCCGCCCTCAACTACTCTTCGCCGCTCGAGGGGATCGCGGAGAAGTACCACTCGAGCCCGGCGCTGCTGAAGAAGTTGAACCCCGGCGCCTCGTTCGACCGCGCGGGCGAGGAGGTCGTCGTTCCCAACGTCCAGGTCCCGCCGCCGGAGAAGGCCGCGTCGGTCTCGGTTTCCAGGTCCCGCCGGACAGTGGCCGCGCGCGATGCGTCGGGCCGCATCCTTGCGCGCTATCCCGCGACGATCGGCAGCGAGCACGATCCGCTGCCTCTCGGGAAATGGAAGGTCCTCGGCGTGGCGAAGAACCCTCCGTTTCACTACAATCCGAATCTCTTCTGGGACGCGAAGGAGAACGATGGCAAGGCGCGAATCGCGCCCGGACCGAACAATCCGGTCGGCGTGGCGTGGATCGATCTGGACAAGGAACATTACGGGATCCACGGCAGTCCCGAGCCTTCGCAGATCGGAAAGACCCAGTCCCACGGCTGCATTCGATTGACCAACTGGGACGTCACCGAGCTCGCGGCGATCGTGGGACCCGGGACTCCCGCCATCCTCGAGGAGTGAAGAGATCCGGGCAAGACTGATCGCGATTTTCCTCACGGGCTTCCTGGCCGGGGCCCTGTCCCTGTACTACTTCCTCTGGCGGACGGGAGGCCTCGCGCCAAAGCACATCCTGGCGCGGACGACGGCGGAGCTGACGGCCCCTGCCAGGCCGGCCGCGACCGCTCCTCCGACCTCCGCGTCCGAGACTCCGTCCGTGCCCTCGGTGGCGCCGCCGGCCTTCCCGACGCTCGAGACCGCGTCCATCGAAAACACGCCCTCTCCTCCGGCGAGGACGCCCTTCGAAGGGTTCTCGATCGGCCGGGAGCCGCTCGCGATGCCGGTCGAGGGCGCGAAGAGCGCCGACCTGCGCGACAGCTTCGAGGAGAAGCGCGGCGCAACCCGACGGCACGAGGCCCTCGACATCCCGGCGCCCCGCGGCACCCCCGTCCTCGCCGTGGCGGACGGGACCGTCGAGAAGCTCTTCACGAGCAAGCAGGGAGGACTGGCGATCTACCAGTTCGATCCCTCGCGGACGGTCTGCTACTACTACGCGCACCTGGACCGTTACGCCGAAGGCCTCCAGGAAAAGCAGGTCGTTCGGCGCGGCGACCGGATCGGCTACGTCGGATCGACCGGCGACGCCTCGGAGAAGGCGCCGCACCTTCATTTCGCGATCTTCCAGCTCGGACCCGAGAAACAATGGTGGGTCGGAACCCCCGTCAACCCCTATCCTTTCCTCCTCGGAAACAAGTAGTATTGGAAAGCGACACTTTCCGAACAGCGTTACAACGAACGGCCAGAGACGATTGACTAACTCATGAGCGACGACCGCAAGTACCGCCACCGCGGATACCAGGACTCCGGACGAGACGAGGTCCGCCGGCCTTCGGGCCCGCGCGGTCCGCGCCCGGAGGGACCCCGCGGACGAGGGATCGATCTGGACAAGGCGGTCGTCTTCGCCTGCCGTTCCTGCGGCAACAAGCGCAAGGACTTCGAGGACCTCCGCACCGACTCGACCTGCGAGAAGTGCGGCGCCAACCTCCACTCCTGCCGGCAGTGCGCGAACTTCGACACGTCGGCGCGCTTCGAATGCACCAAGCCGATCCCCGTGCGGATTCCCGACAAGAACGCGAAGAACGCGTGCCGCTTCTACGTCCCGGTGAAATCCTTCGACCTCGACGGCACGCGGGCCCTGGACTCGCCCGAAGACGCCCGGGCCGCCTTCGACCGGCTATTCAGCAAGAAGTAGCGCGCGCGTCACACGGGCTCGACCGGGCGGGAGGGGCAAGCCCTTGCCCTACGACACCGAGCCCCGCTTCCCCCGTGCTATCCGCACCGCCCTCTTCATCACGTCCCGGAGCATCTCCCGCGTCAGCTTGCCGGTGAACGTGTTCTGCTGGCTCGGGTGGTACGAGGCCAGGACTTTCCGCTCCCCGATCCGGTACTCGGCGCCATGCGCGAATTTCGGACGCGGCCGGGGAATCTCCTCCCCCGCGCCGGCCAGGATCCGCAGGCAGGTCGCGAACGCCAGTCCCCCCAGCGCGACCATCACGAGGTCGCGCGGCAGGAGCGCCGCCTCCCGCTCGAGGTACTCCCGGCAGTTGTCCAGCTCCTGCGGCAGCGGCCGGTTTCCCGGCGGCGCGCACCGGCAGGACGCGGAGATCAGCGCGCCCGTCAGCTTAAGCCCGTCGCCGCGGCAGCGGGACTCCGGCTGATTCGCAAGGCCCGCCTCGTACAACGCGCGGAAAAGGAAGTTCCCGGACTCGTCGCCCGTGAACATTCGCCCGGTTCGGTTGCCGCCGTTGGCCGCCGGCGCCAGCCCGACGATCAGGATTCTCGCGCGAGCATCCCCGAACGCCGGAATCGGCCGGCCCCAGTAACTCTCCCCGCGAAACCGCTTGGGCGGATTGGCCGCCGAGAGCTCCCGCCACGCCACGAGCCGTGGGCAGCGGCGGCACGCGATGACTTCGCGCTCGACCCGGGCGATGCTGTCGGGAGTCCTCTTCGGGCTCAGCTTCGGGCGTACCGGCCCATCAGGGCGGCTTCGGCGAGGACGTGCCCCTTCATCGCGCCCTCGACATCCGCCCTGGTCGCGCTCGAGGCGAGCTTCAGCTGCGTGTCGAGAGCGTAGAGCTTGAAGAAGTAGCGGTGCGTTCCGCTCGGAGGGCACGGCCCGCCGTAGCCGATCTTCCGGAAATCGTTGGTGCCCTGGACGCCGCCCGCGATCCGATCCTTCGGCGGCACTCCTTCCGGAAGGGTCGCCGTCGCCGCCGGAAGATCGAAGATCACCCAGTGCACCCACGTCTTCGAGGAATCCGGGTCGTCGCAGATCAGCGCGAAGCTCTTCGTTCCCTGCGGAGTCCCGGTCCACGACAGCGGCGGAGAAACGTCTTTGCTGTCGCAGGTGTAGACGCGCGGGATGGGGCCTCCCTCAACGAACGCGCTGCTTTCGAGTTTCAGCGTCATTTCTTGGCCGGCAGCGGAGCGGGGACTCCCATCTTCCGCCACTTCTTCTTCTTCTCTTCCCAGTCCTCGAGCGCGCGCTTGCGGTTCGCCGCGGCGGCCTGCGCCCGGCGGTCGTCGTCGCTGAGGACCTTTTCCGTTGGAGCCTCCGGAGCAGTTTCCGTCTGAGTCTCAGCCATACCCGGATTCTAACGAGAGGCACGACCGGGCGGGAGGGGCAAGCCCCTCCCCTACGACACGAAGAGCGCCGTTTTCACCATGATGGCGCGTATCGACGTGGGGGTGTGCGGCGGCAGGACCCGCCCGCCCGGCTTTTCAGCCCCTACTCGATGATGAGCAAGCCGATCATGTGGACGTGCTGTTCGGGGTCGCCGCCGCAGTCGTTGTTGGTGCAGGTGAAGAAGTAGGTGTTGCGCTGGAAGGCCTGCGGGGTGAAGGAGGGGATCACGAAGTCGGGTTTTCCGAGCTCGATGTTGTCAGTAGCCGGGAGTCCCAGCTCCGAAATTCCCGAGAAGCCGTGGCGGGGATTGGTCGTCTGCGGTGAATCCACGTTGTGGAAGACCAGGCGGTAGGTCGTCCCGACCTTCAGAACGAGCGCCTGCGAGACCGGCCCGCCGGGGCTGAAATCCCACGCCTTCACGTTGATCGTGATCGTCTGGATGCCCGGGGAAGGAGTCGGCGTCGGCGGATTGAATCCGGGAGGCGCGGGGACGTCCTTCGCGCCCACGACCAGGATCAGGTCTCCCGACTTGTTGTCCGCCTCGGCCGCGTACGTGAAGAGCGGGCTCGCCGGGTCGCTCGACTCCACGGTGGCGTGGCCGTTGGTCCTGGCGAGGCTCCCGAATCCGACCACGCCATAGATGTTGTTGACCTGCGTCACGCCGTGGCCCGGCAGCCCGACGCTCGTTGAGCCGAGAAGGACCGGACCGTCGAAGAGGCGGATCGTCGCCGTCACCGAATTGGCGTTGGGGTTGTAGACGCCGATGTTCGTGCGCGAATCCCCGTTGACGAGGCCCGTCAGCACCGTCACCGCTCCGGCTCCCGACGGCGCGAGGCCCGGGATGAACATCCCCACGAAGCCGCCCGCGGAAACCGGCGAACGAAGCTGCGACGAAACGACGAGAGTCCCCTGCGGAGCCGGGCTCGAGAACTCCACCGCCCCGAGGGAATTGGGAGTGGCGAACAGGCTCGCGCAGATGTCGTCGAATGCCTTCGCTTCGCGGGGCGCGAGCTGGAAGGATTCCGTGGCTCCGTTGAAGCGGTAGATCGCGGTCACGGCGAGAGCGTCGGTGTAGGACGTGTTGAAGACCCGCACGTCCGAGACGAACGGGACTCCGCCCGCGCCGGTCACGGACGCCGCGACGGGCAGCGTCACCGTCTCGGCGGCGAGCGCACCGGCCAGGAGCCAGATCGGAAGGGCCGTCGAGAAAAGACGAAGGGGCGCCGGGACAAACATGATTCAGCCAGATTAGACGAAATCAGCCGGTCGGCGTTGACAGAAAGCCGAAGCGCCCGGGGGAAAGCCTCCTCGGAGTCGTCGACTGTCGACTTTACTGAGCGACGACGTGGATCGTGCCCAGCATGTCGTTGTGCCCCGTGCCGCAGCTGGACTGATCGCAGGCGAAGAAATGGTCCCCGAGCTGTCCCGAGGTAGGCGTGAAGGTCGCCGTCCTCGCGCTTCCGCCGGCGGTCAGGGGGGAAAAAGTCGGGATCCCCAGCGAATTGACGCCGCCGAAGCCGTGGGGAAAGGTCCCGGCCGGGTCGCCGTCGCGGATCTGAAGCTGGTAAGTCTGGCCCACCTTCGCCGTGAAGGTCGAGCCCGAGGCGCCGTTGGCTCCGCTGAAGGTCCACCGAAACTGCGTCGCGACGAGGTTCACGACGATGGTCGCGGGCGTCGTCGGGGTCGGCGTGGGCGGGTTGGTGGCGGTCGGTCCCGGCACGGTCGGCGTCGGAGTCGCCGCGGCGGCGGTCGGAGTCGGCGGGTTGAATCCCGGAGGCGCGGTGACGTCCTTCGCCCCGACGACCAGGATCAGGTCCCCCGACTTGTTGTCCGCCTCCGCCGCGAACGTGAAGAGCGGACCGTCGCTCGATTCCACCGTCGCGTAGCCGTTGGTCCTCACCAGGCTCCCGAATCCCACGACGACGTAGATGTTGTTGATCTGCGTCACGCCGTGCGGTCCCAGATTCGCGCTCGTCGACCCGAGGAGCACCGGTCCGTCGAACAGGCGGATCGTCGCCGTCACCGGATTGTTGTTCGGGTTGTAAACGCCGATGTTCGTCCTCGAATCCCCGTTGACCAACCCCGTCAGCACCGTCACCGGCGCCGCGTCGGTCGGCGCCAGGCCCGGGATGAACATTCCGACGAACCCGCCCGCCGGAATCGGCGACCGAAGCTGCGAGGAGACCACGAGAGTGCCCTGCGGCGCCGGGCTCGTGAAGTCGACCGCTCCCAGAGATCCCGGTGTCGCGAACAGGCTCACCGCGATGTCGTCGAACGCCCTCGCCTCGCGAGGCGCGAGCTGGAAGGACTGGGTCGCCCCGTTGAAGCGGAACACCGCGGTCACCGTCAGGACGTCCGAGTACGACGTGTTGAACACGCGCACGTCGGAGACGAACGGCACTCCCCCGACCCCCGTCACCGACGCCACCGTCGGGAGCGTCACGGTCTCGGCGAGGAGGGCCGGCGCCAGGGAGAGGAGGAAGAGGCCGGCGCCGGCCAGGCGGCGCGAATTCCGATCGCGATGGGGGTTCGTCGTCATGATGACTCAATCTATGTCTGCGCGGGGATCGAACATTCCCATCTTTAGCTCCCCTTAAATCCGGCCGCGGCCCGGCCACTATAATCCCCGCCCGCCGTGACTTCCCGCGCCGCCGAGCTCGAGCTTCTTCGCCGCGGCGCGGTGGACTTGATCGAGGAAGAAGACCTCCTTCGCAAGATCCGGCGCGGTCCGGTCACCGTCAAGGTCGGGTTCGACCCGTCCGCTCCCGACATCCACCTCGGCCACACCGTCGTCCTCCGCAAGATGAAGCACTTCCAGAATGCGGGCCACAGGGTCGTCTTCGTCGTCGGCGACTTCACCGGGATGATCGGCGACCCCTCGGGGAAGAAATCCACGCGGCCGCAGCTTTCGCGCGCGGAGATCGAGGCCAACGCGAAGACCTACACGACGCAGGCATTCAAGGTGCTCGACGAGAAGAAGACCGCGATCGAATTCAACAGCCGATGGCTCTCGCCGCTGGGCGCCGAGGGATTCATCCGGCTCGCCTCGAAGATGACCGTAGCGCGCATCCTCGAGCGCGACGATTTCCAGAAACGCTGGACTTCGAGGCTGCCGATCGCTCTCCACGAGCTCTTCTACCCGCTCGCCCAGGGATACGACTCGGTGGCGCTCAAGGCGGACGTCGAGCTCGGGGGCACCGACCAGCTCTTCAACCTCCTCGTCGGGCGCGACCTGATGCGGGAGGAGGGGCTCGAGCCGCAGGTCGTCCTGACGCTTCCCCTTCTCGTCGGCCTCGACGGGACCGAGAAGATGTCCAAATCGCTCGGCAACGCGATCGGCATCCAGGAGCCGCCCGCGCAGATCTTCGGCAAGCTGATGTCGATCCCCGACAAGCTTCTCTGGAACTACTACGAGCTCTTGACCGATGTGCCGCAATCGGAGATCGCGGCGAAGAAGAGCGGCATCGAATCCGGCCGGACGAATCCGCGCGACGTCAAGGCGGATCTCGCCCGGAACGTCACGGCGCAATTCCACGGCGAGGAGGCCGCGGCCCGCGCCGAGGAGGACTTCCGCCGCGCGTTCTCCCGCGGCGAGCTGCCCGAGGAGATCGAGGCGTCGGAGCTGTCCCCGCAAGAGCCGTCCGCCGCGCGGGTGCTCGTCGCGGCGGGCCTCTCGGCGTCCATGCGCGAGGCGCGGCGAAAGATCGCTGAGGGCGCCCTCGCCGTCTACGAGGACGGGAAGCCGCGGACCGTCAAGGACGCCGAGGAGCGGCTGGACACGTCACGGGAGGCGACGCTGCGGCTCGGGCGGCGCTTCCGGCGAATCGTCTGGAGGACGTGACCCCGGCATGTGGAGCGCGAACGCGATCGCGAAGACGAGGCCCACCGCCGCGTGGAGCCAGCCGCTCGCCCTGCGCGCGGCATCCGCCGTGAAGACCTGCACGAGGTAGCCCGAGAAGACCATCGGGAGGCCGATCCCGAAGAGAAGGAGCCCCGTCGCCCGTCCCTCCTTCTCCCCGCGCCGGATCCGCGAGAGCGCGTGCCCCTTCATCAGGAGTCCCATCGCGAAGACCGCGACCGGAGCGGCGAGGACGTGCGCGGCGAGCACCGCCGGCTGCATGGGATGGCCCACGCGGGAATCCGGATCGGGATTGGCGAGGAAGTACTTCATGACGCCGAGGGCGATCCCGCTCACCGCCGCCAGGCCGAAGCCGGCGCGGATGACCCACGCTTCCCAGCGGCTCATTTCGGCGTCCTTCTCGAGACGACCTGGTGAAGGGCCAGCACCCGCCGCGCGGCCTCCGTCGTCGCCCGGGCGGTCAGCGTCGCCCCGGACACCGCGCGGATCCCGCGCTTGACCGAGAGCTCGTCGTCGAGCGCCTTGCCGGGGAACTGCGCGTACCAGTGCTCGCGCGGCAGGTACTCCTCCGGCTCCGAGAAGGAGAGGACTTCGATCCTGGCGATCGTTCCCGCGGGAGACACCACGACCATCACGGTCTCGGGAAGCGTCCGGACCAGGTGCGTGTCGAAGTACCCGGTTCCGACGAGCTTGCCGTCTTTCATCGCCGCGTAAGCGGTGGCGAGAGCGGAGGGTCTTGGCCCGCCGGAGAGTTTCGCGACCTCCGCCACCTCCGCGTCGGTCAGGAAGAGGCTCTGCCGCTCGACCTTCGCGCCGGGAAAGGCGAGCTTCAACGCCTCCTCCTGCGACAGGAAGACTTTCGCCGGCGACGGCGCGGCGCAGGCCAGAAGCGCCGCGAGCGCTAGAAGAGGTAGCCGAGCCCGATGTTCCACTGGTTGACTCCGGTCGAGGCCGCGTTCTTGCGCTGCTGCCAGTCGAATTTCAACGCGATGGGCTCGATCGGCTTGAAGACCGCTCCCACCGTCAGCAGCGTGACGTCGGTCTCCGGGTTGCTCTCGTAGCCGGCCGGGACGTCGGCCTGCGTGTTGTAGCGCTCGTAGCGCAGGAACGGGATGAGCGAGGCGCGGGCGCCCGCCTTCAACGAGAGGACGTCGAAACCTCCCTGCAGGTACCAGCCCCACTGCCGGCTTCCGACCGACTCGTCTCCGACGAACCCGTTGACCTCGTTGATCGCCGCGGCGTCGGAGATCGTCGTGTGGACGTAGAGGCCGCGGAGCCAGAGGCCGCGCCATTTCCAGTCCCCGTGCACGTCGAAGAGGGTCGTCGTCCCGGAAAAAGAGCGGCCTGAAGGCGTCAACTCGCCCTGGTCCGAGTTTCCGGAAAAGACCGACGCGCCGAGGAGAGCTCCCGGCGCCGGCGACCAGTCGAAACGCGCCGTCACCGCCCAGTTCTCGGCAAGAGCCTCGGAGCCCTCCTGGCGGCCCTCCTCGATTCCCTCGGCGGTGTATCCCTTCGAGTTCAGGCCGTTGACCATGTAGACCCGGTAGGAGAACGGCCCCGCGTCGCCGTAGAGGCCCGCGCCGAGCTCGCGCCACGTCGTCGGGATCAGGAACCTCTCGACGTCCGGCCGGATCGCGCCAAGAAACGTCGGCGGCTCGTGCATCTCGTTGACGATTCCCGAAGGAACGAGCAGCAGGCCGGCCCGTGCGCGCAGGTGCCGGGAAAAGAGGTAATCGAGGTAGGCGAACTCGACCTCGACCTCGCCGCCCTTGTCCGACGCGGTCACCGCGTGCTCCGCCTCGATCTCGGTGTTGAGCACCCACTGGTCGTCGAACTTGTACCCGAAGTAGAGGACCGCGCGGAGAAGGTCCACCTGGCTTCGCAGGCCCGAGGGCTCGCCGTTCTGCCGCGCGTCGTCGAAGTGCTGGTAGAGGAACTCGCCGTAGCCGCCGATCGAAACGCCTTTCTTGCCGTAGACCTTCGAGGCGGCCGGGCCCACGCCGTAGCGTCCCTCCTGCGGCGTCTGCGCGGCCGGCGCCGCTCCCGCCTCGCCGAGCTTCAGCTGCTCGACTTCCTTCGCGAGGACCTCGATCTTCCGCTCGATCTCGGCGAGCCGGTTGGGATCGGCGGCGGCGGCGCGGGCGGCTTCGAGCTCGGCGCGCGTCTGCTGCAGGAGCTTCTCGAGGCGGTCGATCCGTTCCTCCATCGTCTTGGGCGGCTCGTCGGCGGCCGCGCGGACCGGAATCGACAGGGATCCGAAGATGCAGGCCAGGATGAGAACCAGGATCCGGAGATTCACTCGTCATTCCTCCTCGATGCTGAATTTGACGCCGGGCGACGCGAGCGTCTCGACGCCGCCGTTTTTCACGATGAGATAGAGCACCTCGTTCCCGAACCCACCCCGCCGGAGGCGCTCGGACAGCTCCAATCCCTTCTCCGGGCCGAGCACGAAGAACGCCGTGGAAAGCACGTCGGCAACCAGGCCGCTGGGAGCGAGGGCGGTCGCGGATCCGAAGTCCGGGGCGGGCCGCCCCGTGCGCGGGTCGAGCAGGTGCCCGATCCGGCGGCCGCCGACAGCGATCCCGCGCTCGGAATTGCCCGACGTCGAAACCGAGCGGTTGGCGGCGTCGAGGGTCGCGAAGGCTTTCGCGCGGTCGCGTGGATCCGCGATCGCGACCTCGGCCCGCCCGATCGCCAGGACCTGGCCGCCCAGATCCAGCACGGCATCCTCGACGCCCGCTTCGCGCAAGGCCGCGGCGGCGCGATCGAGCGCATACCCTTTCCCCCAGGCGCCTTCGTCGATCCCGCAAGACGGAGTGAGCCGCGCGGCGCTCGCCGGCTCCAGCCGGAAGTGAGCCGTGCCGGTCGCCATCCGAGCGCGAGAGAGATCCGCGGAGGTCGGAATCCGTCCGCGGCCGCGCAGACCCCAGGCGGACACGAGCGGCAGAACCGTCGGGTCGAACGCGCCGTCCGTTCTTGCCGACCACTCGAAGACCGCGGCGAGCACCGACGAGATTTCCGGCGGCAGTGCGACGGGCGAGCCGGCCGGCGACGCGTTCAAGGCGTAGAGCGGTCCTCCCGGGCGCCAGGTCGTCAGAAGGTCCTCGACGCGCGCGATCTCGCGGACCGCCTTTTCGCTCGCCTCGAGCGCGGCGGCGCGATCGCGGCCGGAGACCGTGATCGCGAGCGACGTGCCCATCGACGTCAGCCGCCGCTCCACCTTCACGGATCCGGCGGGCGGGAAATCCGCCGCTGCGGTCCAGTTAAGACAGAGACTCAGTCTCAACAGGAAGGCGGCGAGGGAGGCGTGGAGGAGCACGGGCGGCACGGCTGGGCGTCAGTGCGTTGGCAGGACGCGCAGGTCGCCGCGCCGCCGGCCGGCGTGCGAGCCGGACGCCGCGGACTCGCGGGTGACCCGGGGCCGGCACTGCCGGCAGATGCCGCGCATCTGGTGGCTGTGCGAGAGGGGCAGGAAGCCGTAGCGCTCGCAGACTTCGTCCTGGAGGCTCTCGATGCGGGGCTCGAAGAACTCCAGCACCCGGCCGCACTCGTTGCAGATCAGGTGGTCGTGATGCTCCCCCGCCCGCAGGCGCTCGTAACGGTAGCCGGACTCCCGGATCCGGACGCGGCCGACGATGCCGGAGTCCACCAGGAGGTCGAGCGTGCGGTAGATCGTCGCGCGGGAGATCTTCTTGTGCTTGCTGCGCAGGCGGACCAGGAGCTCGTCCGCCTCGAAATGCTCGTGCCGGGCAAAGAGCTCGTCGAAGACCGCCTGGCGCTCGGCGGTCAGCTTCAACCCGCGCCTCTCGAGGTACTTGCGGAAGATGTCCTTTTCTCTGCTCTTCATATTGCGATTGCGACTGAGTCTCAGTTGCGATATTCTTCCCGACCTTTCGGGAGGTTGTCAAGAGCCATGTGGCAGGGATTCACCATTGCGTTGCGCGAAGGCATCGAGATGTTCCTCATCGTCGCGCTCATTCTCTCCTATCTCGCCCGCACCGGCCGCCGCGGCCTTTCCCGCGCCGTTTACGCCGCCACCGCGGTTTCGCTCGTGACCTGCTTCGTCGCGTTCCTCTTCTTCCGGCGGGCAGCCAACCGGTCGCTCTGGGAAGGGATCCTGGCGCTCGTCGCCGCGGTCCTCGTGGCGAGCCTCCTCGTATACATGAAGAGGGTCGCGGGGCACCTGAAGTCCGACATCGAGAACCGCATCGAATCGAGCGCGGTCGCCGGGTCCGCCGGCCAGGCGTTCTGGGGAATCTTCGCCTTCACGCTGCTGATGATCACGCGCGAGGGAATGGAGACCGCGCTGATGATCTCGACCGCGCTCTTCCAGCTCCGGTCCGCGGCGGTGTCGCTGGGCCTCGCGCTCGGGCTGGCCGCGGCGATTCTGATCGGCCTCGCGTGGACGAAGCTCGGCAGGAGCGTGGACTTGAAGGCGCTGCTCAATATCCTCGCCGTCTTCCTCGCGATCTTCGTCGTCCAGCTCCTTCTCTACGGCATCCATGAGCTCTCGGAGGCGCGCGTCCTTCCGGCGTCCGAGGCGATCCACAACGCGACGGAGATCCTGGGGCCCGACGGGAAGATCGGGCACCTGCTGGCCTACTCCCTCGCGGTGGTCCCGACGGTCTGGCTCCTCGCGCTCTGGTGGAAGAGGCGGCACGCGGCCGGCGATCCGGGCTTCGCCCGAACCGGCAACGCCGCCTGATCGCGGCGCCGATCGGCTCGGCATCATGATGGCCGTCGTCAACGGCGGCGAAAAGAAGACGATCGAGGTGGATCGAAGCTGACGTTCAGGCCGGATGAGGGGTCGGTGCGGGCGTCACCGCGGGACCGGGCGGCGCGGGATTCGGATTGGGCGCGACGGGACCAGTCCCGCCGGTTCCTGCCCCGGGAGCCGGACCGGGCGGGCTCGTTGAACCGCACCCGGCAATCAGCGTCAGCAACAAGACACAGAAAACCCAGGAGAGTCGTTTCATAACCCCTCCCGGCATTCGTTAGTGCAATTGTCGTGCAGGCGCGTCCGGAGGCGGGCGGGCGCAAGGCCCCTACGACGACACGAAGCACCGACGCGCGTTACGCCCGGCTGTTCCAGAGGATGTCGGGGGCGCCTCGGCGCTTGTTCTCGTGGCGCGCCATGACGAAAAGGGCGTCCGAAAGGCGATTCAAGTAATGGATGGTCTGCCGGCCGAGCCTCTCCTTCCGGGAAAGCGCGACGACAAACCTCTCGGCCCGGCGGCAAACGGTCCGTGCGACGTGGAGTTGCGCCGCGGAAGGCGTTCCTCCCGGCAGCACGAAGTTCTCGAGCGGCTCGAGCTCCTCGGAGAGCCGGTCCATCAGCTCCTCCAGCGAAGCGACGTGGCGCTCCTCGATGCGCGGCACCGGGCGGGACGCCTTCTCCTCCTCGGGGACGCACAGGTCCGAGCCGAGGTGGAAGAGGTCGTTCTGGATCGAAGCGAGCGCCGGGGCGATCGAGTCGTTGACCCCCATCGCGATCGCCAGCCCGATCGCGCTGTTCAACTCGTCCACGGTCCCGTACGCCTCGATGCGCGGCGAGTCCTTCCCTACCCGGCCGCCGGCGCCGAGCCCCGTCGTTCCGTCGTCGCCGGTGCGCGTGTAGACCTTCGTGATCCGCGGCATCAGAACTTGACCTCCAGCCCTCCGGTGAAGAGGCGCCCGGGCGCAGGGTATCCCGCCGCCTCATCGTAACCGCGGTCGAGGAGGTTGACGACCCGAACGTACGGCGCGACCTGCCCCCGGACCTGCCAGCGCGCGGCGAGGTCCACGCGGACGTACGACGGATCCTCGATGGGCGCGCCGCTCAACGGATCGGCGTCGGACCGCGACCCGACGTAAAGAACCCGCGGCGCGACGTCGAGGCCCGGGACCACCGTCCAGTCGAACCCGAGTGAAGCGCGGTGGTGCGGGCGTCTCGCCAGGTCCGCTCCCGTGACACGGTTCTCCGCCTCCAGGTACGTGTACGTGGCGTCGCCGGTCAGGACGCTCGAGATCGCCTGCCGCCATCCGACCTCCACGCCCCGCGTGCGCGCCCGGCCGACGTTGAAGTTCTTCGCCTGGGCGAAGTCGTACACGATCAGGTCCTTCAGGTCGTTCCAGAAGAGGGAGACCTCGACTCGCCCTCCGCCTCCCACGTAGCGCTCCGCCCCGAGCTCCAGCGAGACCGAACGCTCGGGCTTCAGGTCCGGATTGCCGACGAAGGGGTAGTAGAGCTCGCCGACCGTCGGAGCGCGGAAGGCGGCGCCTCCGGAGAACCTCGCCTTCCAGAGCGAGTCGGCCGAAAGCCACGTGATCGTCCCGCGCGGGCTCCAGGCGTCGCCGAAGACCGAGTGGTGGTCGTATCGAAAGCCGGCCGCGAGGGTGAACGCGCCGAAGGTCACGTTGTCCTGGAGCCCCGCTCCCCAGATCGTCGTCCGCTGGCCGTCGAGGTTCGTTCCGAAATTGCTGGAGTCGTCCACCTTCCATCGCTCCCACGACGCGAACACCGTCAGCTCCTGCTCGCCGACGCGCGCCGTGTCGGCGAACCGGGCCTGCAGCGTCTCGGCGTCTGTTCGCGAGGAGAAGCCGCCGTCGGGATCGTTGAAGCGCGGCTTCGATCTCACGTCGGCGACCCGGACATCCAGGTGGTTGCTGTCGGAGAGCGCGAAGGAGCCGGGGATCGCCAGGCGCTCCTCCCGGAAGATCCCTCGAGCGGTGCTCGGGGCTCCGACCGGTCCCGGGTTTCCGGTCTCTCCGTCGAGTACCGATCCCTCGAGCGCCACGCGGCCGCCGCCCGGAAGACGCGCCTCGACGCTCGCCGCGCCGTTGCGCTGCCGCCAGTCGGTGTTCGGGCGATCGCCGTCGAAGGCGGTGTAGCGGAAGCTGCCGGTGGCGGCGAAGGCGCCCTCCCCGGCCGAGACGAATCCGGACCCCTGTCCCTGTCCCTGGTTGCCCGCCTCCCCCGTGAATCGGCCTGAAAGACCCCGTGCCGCCCGGCGCGTGAAGATCTGGATCACGCCGCCGACCGCATCCGATCCGTAAATCGCGGAGAAGGGGCCGCGCACGATCTCGATCCGCTCGATGTTCTCCGTCGTCATGCCGGAGAAGTCGTAGCCCGGAAAGAACGGGGAGTTCATCCGCGCTCCGTCCACGAGCACCAGCGTATGCGTGGAGTTGGTCCCCCGCGTGAAGACCGACGTCAGCGAGCCCGGCGTTCCCGACTCCACGACGTCCAGGCCCGGAACCGAACGCAGGAGCTCCAGGACCTGGACGCGGCCGCTCTTTTCGATCTGGTCGCGCGTGATGACGGTTGTCGCGGAGCCGACCTGTTTTTCTTCCTCCGGCGCGGCCGTCGCCGTCACGACGACCGACTCGGAGACGGGAGGAGTCTGCTGGGCGGAAGCGAACCTGCCAAGGAGAAGGAGAGCCGTCAGGAGAGGAAGAAACCGGGTCCTCATTCGAACCTCCCGTTCGACGAGACGAGAAATCTCGGGGGGCTCGAAAGGATCCCGCGCCCGCGGGAATTCGAAGGCGCGCTCTTTCCGGTGCCCCGACCGAGAAGCGTTTCGTCCGGCAGGTCTCCTGGCTTCCGGATCCTCCGCTTGCCGGGCTCCTTCCCGAACGCGCGACCATGACCGATCCCTCGCGTTCAGTGGTTCATGCCCGGGGCGTCCCCGGTGACAGTGGCGGGGGCCGCGCGGGATTCACACCCGCTTCCCTTACGCCGAACGAGTCAAAGAACCGTCGAAGAACCGTGACGATAACTCCAAGCCGGGCGGCTTTCAAGAAAGAGAGCCGGGAATCCAAGAAAGAGAGCCGGGAATCGGAAATCGTCAATCGGGAATCGGGCCAGGGCTGATCGATTTCCGTTTTCCGATTGCCGATTTTCCGGCCCGGTTATGATCCCGGGCCATGCCGCAGGACTTCACTCTCGACTTCGATCGGATGAGGCGCGTCGGGTTTCCCGAGGTGGTCCTGGCGCAGGGGAAGACCGCGGCGCAGATCGTGGACATCTGCCGACAGCTCGCGCGCGCCCACGACGTCCTCGTCACGCGGGTCGTGCCCGACATGTGGGAAGAGGTTTCGGCCGCTCCCCTGCCCGGACGGGCCAGGTACGACCCGCGCTCGGCGACCCTTCATCTCTCGGTGGGAAAGCCGATGCGGCGGCTCGAAGGCTCGGTCGCCGTGGTCACCGGCGGCACCGCCGACACCCCGGTCGCGGAAGAGGCGCGGGCGACGCTCGACTACCTGGGCGTCGCGTCCTCGCTCGTGCCCGACGTCGGGGTCGCGGGGGTGCTGCGCCTTCTCTCGCGCGTCGAGGAAATCGAGAAGGCGGACGTCGTCATCGCGGTCGCCGGCATGGAGGCGTCGCTCTTCTCGGTCATCGCCGGCCTGATCGGGCGCCCGATCATCGCCGTCCCGACGTCGCGGGGATACGGCGCCTCGCTCGAAGGCATCTCGTCGCTTCTCTCGGCCGTCACCTCGTGCGCCAACGGAATCACGGCGGTGAACATCGACTCCGGCTACGCCGCCGCGATGGCGGCGTACCGAATTCTTTCCGGAGGGCCGCAGGCATGGCATCCAAAGGAACACGAAGGGCGGCAAGCGCCCGCGAGTACACCCACGAAGCGGCGGTCGGCGTCGACCGGAAACGCAAGAAGGCGCTCCTCGGCAAGCCGACGACGCCGGTCAAGATAGCCCGCGGGACGACGGTCTCGCAGCTTCTCGACTCCTACCGGCTCGCGTCTTTCCAGGCCCGCGCGCTCGGCAAGTGCGCCGCGGTGTTCGAGGGGATGCTCCGCGACCGGCAGCGGCCGACGATCCTGCTCGGGATGGCCGGCTCGCTGATCGCCGCGGGGATGCGGCAGGTCATCGTGGACCTGATCGAAAACAACATGGTGGACGTCGTCGTCTCGACCGGCGCCATCATCTCGCAGGACTTCTACCAGGTGCGCGGCGGGCGCCACTACCACGGCCATCCCGACGCGGACGACAAGGAGCTGCGCGATCTCTACATCGACCGGCTCTACGACACGTTCATGGACGAGGAGAAGTACTGGCAGACGGACCTTGCGGTGTCGCGGTTCGCCGACACGCTCGCGCCGCGGCACCTCTCCTCCCGAGCGTTCCTGGCCCTGCTCGCCGAGAAGGCGCGCGGCGACAAGCGATCGATCCTCGGGGCCTGTGCCCGCAATGGCGTCCCGCTCTTCGTGCCGGCGCTGAACGACTCCTCGATCGGGATCGGGTTGACCGAGCACTACCACCGCGCGCGGAAGGCCGGCCGGGAACCCTTCACGATCTCTTCGATCCGCGACAACTACGAGATCACGCAGATCGTGGTGAAGAGCCCGGCGACGGCGGCGATCTACGTCTCCGGCGGGGTCCCGAAGAACTACATCAACGACTCGATCGTGATGTCCTACATCTTCGGCCTCGACACCGGCGGCCACAAGTACGCCCTCCAGATCACGACCGACGCACCGCACTGGGGAGGCCTGGGAGGATCGACCCTCTCCGAAGCCACCTCCTGGGGAAAGGTTTCCAAGACAGCAACCCATGAGATGGCCTTCGTCGAAACCTCCGTCGCCCTCCCTCTCCTCTACGGCTACGCCCTACAGAAAAACGCCGCCAGGGACCGCAAGCGCCTCCGCTACACCTGGAAAGACGACATCCTCCAGAAGCTCGAGAAGATCGGGTGATCTGCGATCGGGTGATCGGGTGATTGAAGCGACGCCTTATCCCGAGAAGATCCGACTCCGAACAAAGGCCTTTGCGCTCGATGTCGTACGGCTATTCCGAATCCTTCCCAAACCGAAGAAGCCCGCGTGATCGGCAGACAATTACTCCGATCCGCAACCTCGGTGGCGGCGAACTATCGGGCCGCAGGTCGGTCCAGATCCAAAGCGGAGTTCGTCGCGAAGATCGGGGTCGTAGTTGAGGAAGCAGACGAATCGTTATTGTGGTTGGAGTTACTCCGGGACGCTGCAATCGTTAACCAGGAGAAGATGGCGCCTCTTCTCAGGGAAGCTGCGGAGCTCGTGGCGATCTTCTCGGCGTCAAGGCAAACCGCGACGCGGCGATAATCCTTTGGCTCCCTCGATCACCCGATCACCCGATCGCAGATCACCCGATAAAAAAACGCCCCGGACAAGCCGAGGCGCTTCGATAAGCAGGAGTCGGGGCGTTTCTTAGAGAACTTCGCCCTTCAAAGGAAGCTCGATGACCGCCTTGTCCTTGTCGGTCGTGTAGAGCTTCACGGTTCCATCCAGGGCGCCCTTCTTGACCTTGTCGCTCGCCTTGACGACGACGGTGTAGGAAATGCCCTCCTGGGTCGGAACCACGTCGGTGATGAATCCCGGGATCGAGACCTCGGCCTTCGTCACCTTGATCGGGCTCGCCGGCTTGTTGTTCGTCACGACGATGTTGCGAGTGATCGGGTCCTTGCCCGCGGTGAAGTTGCCGAAGTTGACCATGACCGGCGTTACGGAAACGCGCGCCCGCACGATGCCGCTAACCGGGATCTCGACGCTCGCCTGCTGCGACACGCCCGTGTTGATCCGGATCGGGGCGTTCAGCAGCCCCTCCGGCGCGTCCGGCGTCACGGTGATGTGCAGCTTGTACTGCTCGCCGTTGCGGCCGGGAATCTTGTCCTTGTCGCCGGCCGGCGAGAGCTCGGCCTTGACGTACGGCTGGGCGGCCTCGGCGATCGCGGGCTTGAAGCCCTTCTCCTCGGAGATCAGGATCACGTCGCGCGCGTCGCTGTCGCCCTTGACGACCGACATCCGCACGTACGGCTGCGGGAGGATGTCCACGAAGGGCTTGACGTTGGCCTTGATGAAGAGGTTGATCTGCCCGCGCTCGGGGTCGTTGGAAACCAGGAGCACCGACTTGGAGATCGGCCCGGAGAAGCTCTTGGTGTCCACCGAGGTCTGGACCTTCCCCTCCGCGCCGGGCTTGATCGTCTTGTCGAAGGACGCGACCGTGCAGCCGCATCCCGGGCGGGCGTCGGAGATGATCAGGTCCGACCCCCCGTTGTTCTTGACCACGAAGGTGGTCTCGATGACCTGGCCCTTCGGGACCGTTCCGGCGTCCCGGGTCTCCGGGATCACCTCGATCTTCGGGGCGGCGACGGCTTTCCCCTTCGACTCCGCGGCGGCGGGCTTGGCCGGGGCCTTGGCGGCCGGGGCCCCTTTGTTCTCCTGAGCGCCTGCGACGACCGCGACCAGCGCGGCGGCCAGGACAGCAAAGGCCATTCTGAAGTGACGCATTTCCGACTCCTCCTGTCTTAGTATGCCGAAGGGGTCAAACTCCGAGAAAGAGGGGGATATTTCCAGAAATCCATGAATTGGGGGTGTTTTTCGCCGGATTCGACCCGGGAATCCCGCTTTTGAGATTCCACATGGTCCCCATCGGGGGGATCGCCATGGTGCCATTGGCGGCCCTCCTGAAGGAAGCTGGCCATCAGGTCAGTGGCAGCGACGGCCCTCTCTATCCTCCAATGTCCACCTTGCTCGAATCCCTCCAAATCCCCGTCGCGTCGGGCTTTTCCGCCGAGCACGTCGCCCCGGACTGCGACTGCGTCATCGTCGGCAACGCCGCCACCCGCGATAACGCCGAGGCGGCCGAGGCATTCCGCAGGAGCCTGCCTGTCCTCTCGCTGCCACAGGCGGTGCGCCAGTACCTCCTTCCGGGAAAGACCTCGATCGTCATCACCGGCACGCACGGCAAGACGACGACCTCGGCTCTCGTCTCCTGGCTCCTCCTGGACACCGGCCGGGACCCGGGATTCCTCGTCGGAGGCGAGATGCGCAACCTGGGCCGCGGGTACCGGCGAGGGGCCGGGCCGCTCTTCGTCCTGGAGGGGGACGAGTACAACGCCGCGTTCTTCGACCGGGGTCCCAAGTTCCTCCACTACGAGCCCAGGCACCTTTTCGTCGGCAATATCGAGTTCGACCATGCGGACCTCTATCCCGACCTGCCCTCGGTCGTCGAGGCGTTCCGCAAGGTCGTCGAGATCGTGCCAGCCGAAGGCCGCATCGTCGCCAACTGGGACGACGAGCGGGTCCGCGGCATCCTGGCCAACGCGAAGGCGCCGATCGCCCGGGTCTCGCTCGAGGACAAGGCGGCGGACTTCTCGGCGGGCGAGATCCACGAGCATTCGGGCGGAACGGACTTCACTCTCGTCGAAGCGGGGCAACCGATCTCGCGCCTTCACTCCCCCCTCTCCGGGACGCACAACGTGCGAAACGCCCTCGGCGCGATCGCCCTGGTCCGCGGCGTCGGGCTTGCCGCCAGCGAGCTCGCCGCGTCGCTGCCGCGCTTCGCGGGCGTGCGCCGCCGCCTCGAGATCAAGGGCGAGGCCAACGGTATCCTCGTCGTGGACGACTTCGCCCACCACCCGACCGCCGTCGCCGGCACACTCGCCGCCGCCCGCGCCCGCTGGCCGGGCCGCCGCCTCTGGGCGCTCTTCGAGCCCCGCTCCAACACCGCCGGCCGGAAAATCTTCGAAGAGGACTACGCGCGCGCCTTCTCCGGCGCCGACGCCCTCGTCATCGGTCCCGTCTTCCACGCCAGGCGCCTGACCCCCGACTCGGTCATGAACCGCCAGGACCTGACGCAGCGCTTCACACGCGCCGGCAAGCCCGCCCTCGCCCCCGACCGTATCGAGGAGATCCCCGACTTCGTCCGCCGCGAAGCCCGCCCCGGCGACGTCCTGATCCTCATGTCGTCGGGCGCCTTCGGCGGCCTCCCGACCACCCTCCTCGGATCCCTCTGATTCGCGAGGACCCGCAACGACCATCCTGCTCGGCTACGCGATCCTCGCGGCGATCCTCGCGGCCGCCGCCCGATGGCTCAACCGCTCGATCGACGCCGCGTCTCTCCTCGAGGACACGAACCCCGTTCGGTTTAACGCGTCGGTGACGCGGGAGGACCGTGAAGCCGTCGTCGTGTCGAGCATCGTCACGGACGGCGGATGGACGGCCCGCGACGAGAACGGAAACAGCCTGGCGGTCGCGGTCGGCAACGGTCCTTTCCTGGCGATCCGAATTCCTTCGGGAGATCATCGGGTCACGCTGAGCTACACCCCTCCCGGTTTCCGGCCGGGGAATGCGATTTCGTCCGCGGCGCTCCTGGCGCTCGCCGCGTCTTTTTTTGCTCTCGAGAGGCGATCTCGCGTCCGGCAGGAGCCTGCTTGAAGACCACCCTGCTCGTTCTCCTCGGCGCGCTCGTGCTCGCCCTTTACCTGTGGACTGCCCTCCAGGCGCCGGTGGTCCTGTGGTCGGACAGCAGGACGGATCTGGCGTGGGCGAAAGAGGGGCTGGGGACCTTCAAGCCGATTCCGCCTCCGGCGCCGGGCAAACCGATCGATCACCTTCCCAAGCCGGGTTACTTGCTCTTCCTGCGAGGGGCGATGCTTGCCTTTCCGTCTCTTGGCGAAGAGCGGTCGGTCATCGTCGTTCAGTCGGCCCTGCTGGCGCTCTCGATCCTGGGAACGGCTCTCTTCCTCGCTCGGAGGCGCGGATTCGCGACGGGCGCCGTGGCGATGCTGGTTTGCCTCATCTTCCTGCGGCTGCGGGACGCGTCGAGCGCCGTCATGACCGAGGCGCTGGCCGCGGCGATCCTCCTCCCGATCGCCGCGGCGATTCTCGAGCCGGCGAGGAGGACCAGCGGGATCCTGACCGGTCTCGCCTGCGGAGCGCTCTTTCTCGTGCGGCCCAACTGCGGCGGGATCGTTCTCGCCATCGCGGTGATCGTCTTCGCGGCGGCGCGCGAGACGCGGCGACTGGTCTTTCTCCTGGGCGGCTTCGCCGTCCTGATCCTGCCGTTCTGGTACCTGGGCCGCGGCAATCTCCCCGGCGATCCGCTTCACGGACTCGGCTATCAGATCGTCGAGGGAAGCGCGGAGTATTACTGGGCGCCTTCCATCACCCCGTGGCCCGTCGGCGAGACGCCGGGAGAGGCCGCGGCCGAGGACCTGCGCGTCGCGCGGAAAAACTGGAAGAACACGCTCTCGGCGGCGGGCGGAACCGACACGCGCCGGGAGCTCGCCTGGCGAGGCTTCCATGGATTGCTCGGGATCGAGTTCTACGACTCCCGCTGGTCGCCCGAATACGAATCCGCCGACAACGCCTCGCGGCTCGTCTCGCCGTTTCTCATCCTCGCCGCCGCGGCGGCCCTGCTCGCCGCGCCGTGGCGCGACGGGCGCGCCAAGCTGGCGGGACTGGCGCTGCTCGCCGGGTGCGTGGCGCAGAATCTGTTGCTCGGATCGAACCCGCGTTATGCGCTACCGCTTCTTCCGGTCCTGTTCCTTCTCGCTGCCGCGGCATTGCCGAGGCTGGGCCGCGGAGCAACATGGGCGCATCGGCTCGGAGCGGTCCTCTGTCTGGCCGGGTTGATCGGCGCGGCGGCGTGGCAGCCCCACCTCCTGGACTGGCAGTGGGCAAAGATCGAATCCGCCGGAGTCACGATTCATCAGGCGATCCCGAAGGGCGGGCTCCCCGCCGGCGGACCGGCGACGCTGCACGTGCGGATCGCACCTGCCCTTGCGTCCTCATCCGCGCAGCTCGATGTCATCGGGCCCGGGCAGCGCCTTCTCTATTCGAGCGACCGCGACGCTTCCAGGCAACGGCCATTGCTCACGATCCCGCTTCCGGCAGAAGTCCTCGATGCGAACCAGACCGATCGCATCTTCCTGGCGCTTCGCACCCGGGGCTCCTATAGCGAGACGTCCTACCTTCTCTTCCCGGTGATTCCTCAACCCTGGGGCCGTCCGGCGTTGCGCGAAAAATCGGAATCTATCTCTCCCGCGACGGGCATCCGCCGCGGCGCCCTGGACTGGTGGGCGCACCCGGGCGCGGACTAGTCGCGCGCGGACGCCCCTGCGACTCGGTTCTGGAGGACTCCGATCTTCTCGATCTCGACCTCGACGAGGTCGCCGGCGGAAAGCGGGGCGATACCCGCGGGAGTTCCGGTCAGGATCAGGTCGCCGGGGAGGAGGGTCATCATCCGGGAGATGTAGGAGACGAGGAAGGCGGGCGAGAAGACCATCTCGGAAGTGCGCGAGGCCTGCTTGACCGTGCCGTTGACCCGCGTCTCGATCCCGAGGTCCGACGGATCGAGGTCCGTGACGATCTCCGGGCCGACCGGGCAGAAGGTGTCGAAGGACTTGGCGCGGGCCCACTGGCCGTCCTTCTCCTGGAGGTCGCGGGCGGTGACGTCGTTGGCGCAGCAGACTCCGGCCAGCGCGTCCAGCCAGCGCTCCTGCGGCCAGTCCTTGATCCGGCGGCCGATGACGAGCGCCAGCTCCCCCTCGTAGTCCACGCGGGAGGATTCCTGCGGCATCACGATGTCGCCGCCTCCGAGGACGAGCGACGTCGGCGCCTTCAGGAAGAGGAGCGGCTCCTCCTCGGGCGCGACGTTGCCCAGCTCCTTCGCGTGCTCGCGGTAATTCCGTCCGACCGCGACGATCTTGGAGGGCATCGGAGGGGCGGCGGTGGACCCGAAGGCGATGCGTTTCATTCCTGCCAGGCCTCCTCGTTCAGCTCCGCTTCGTAAATCTCCCGGGCGTCGCCGGTCAGGGATGCTTCCACGAGGCCGCCCTCTGCATCGGCCAGCGCGACCGTGAAGGCGACGCCGCTCCTCGTCACGCAGGTCACCGGCGCAGAGACGAGCCCGAGACGCGCCGCGGTCACGGCCGAAGCGACCACGCCGGAGCCGCAGGCAAGGGTCTCGGCCTCGACGCCTCTCTCGTAAGTCCGCACCGCGATGGAGTGCGGGCTCGTGATCCTCACAAAATTGACGTTGGCTCCGTCGGGCAGGGCGGAGTGGCTGCGCAGCGGCGGGCCGAGCTTCTTCAAGTTCAGCTCTTCGAGATCGCCGTCGACGAAGATGATGAGATGCGGGACGCCGACCTGGATCGGGATTCCCGTCGCGGGGAGCCCGTCGCCGAAGATCGGGATGGGCTCCTCCGGCATCCCGACCGGCGGCAGGTCGAGCGTGACGAGCTCGCCGGAGACGCGGGCCGGGACGACCGCCCAGCCCGTCTCGAGCACCGGCGCGCCGTCCGCGACGAGCCGGCGGGTTACGGCGTAGCGCGCCGCGCAGCGCGTCCCGTTGGCGCAGAAGGAGGCGAGACCCCCGTCCGCGTTGAAGTAGTCGAGATGAACGCGTCCCTCGTCTCCTCCGGAAAGAAAGAGCGCCCCGTCTGCGCCGACCGAAAGACCGCGACGGCAAAGCAGCGCGATCCGACGGCGGTCCGCGTCCGTGAGGCGTCGCCCATCCGCCTCGAAGAGGAGGAAGTCGTTTCCCCCTCCCGCCATCTTCACGAACCGCGTCGGCAGCGACATACCTGGATTCTAGAGTGGCTCGGCGGATGCTTCGGGGCTCACGGGACCGATATTGCCCGCGGTGTCCACTGCACGGACCGTGTAGCGGTAGCGGGTTCCGGGCTTTGCGGTGGTGTCGGCCATGAAGCTGTCTTTGATGGGCTCGGGCGTCAGGCGGACTGGCT
>DATFWF010000147.1:0-30383 GCA_035259605.1 Thermoanaerobaculia bacterium | reverse complement strand
CCAAGGTCGTCTACACGCGTGGCCGGACCAACTCCTCGGCCCAGGACTTCTTCGCGCCGGGCGACGGCCAGAGCTTCAACAAGCCGCTCGTCGTCCTGATCAACCGCGGCTCCGCCTCAGCCTCGGAGATCGTGGCCGGCGCCATCCAGGACCATGACCGCGGCCTGATCATCGGGCAGCGCTCGTGGGGCAAGGGCCTCGTGCAGAGCGTCTATACCCTCCCGTACGGAGCGGGGCTCGCGCTGACGACCGCGCGCTACTACACGCCGTCGGGGCGCTGGATCCAGAGGGACTACAGCGACCTGCTCGCCTACGTGAACCCGGACGACCCCGATTCGCCCGACAAGCAGACGACCGAGGCGCCCAAGACCGGGCAGCCCTTCTACACGGACGCGGGGCGGGTCGTGTTCGCCGCCGGCGGGATCACTCCGGACGTGCTGATCAAGAACAGCTTCGACTCGAAGCTCGTGACGCAGCTTCTCGCCCGCAACATGTTCTTCAACTTCGCGGTCCAGTGGCTTCCCAAGCACCCGGAGGCTAAGGGCGACGCCGCGGTGACGCCGGCCCTGCGCCAGGAGTTCTTCAAGTTCGCCGAAGCATCCAACTTCTCCAGCGCCGAGGAGCTCGACCGGCAGTGGAACGCCGAGCCGAACAAGAACCTCCTCGACCTGGCGCTAAAGATCGACCTCGCCAACGTCAAGTCCGGCCTCGAGTCCGGCTGGAAGGTCCGCGCCTCGGGAGACGCCCAGGTCCAGAAGGCCCTGACGATGTTCGACGAGGCGGCCCGCATCGCCGCCCTCCCGAAGAAGCCCAACCCGGCCGCCGCCGCGAAGACGCTTTAACTCGGGATTCGGGATTCGACTAAGGGAACTTCGGGCCGGTCCCGCCGACCAAAGGCGCTACAAAAGGCGAGGTTGTGACACCGCCCGCGAAGGGCGCTATCGGGACACCGAGAGGCTGGCAGTTGGTCGGGTCGAGCTGAACGCCCGTCACGCCCGCCGACAAGAATGCTGTCGGCCCCTGGAAGTCATAGGTCAAGTAAGCCTGATCCAGGACTCCCCCGATCGGGCCACTGGGAACAAAGAACTCCATCGTGACCCATCCCACCGGCCAGGCTGGATGCGGGAAGCTGGAGATCGAGACGCGCTGGGACTCGAGGGGGATATTGAATTGCGGCCCCACGCAAGGGGAAGGGCAGGGCGCCTGGACGAGAACGTTTTCGTCTTCGTCGAAGAAGAAGAAGGTGATCACCGGTTCGGCAACGTTGCACTTTCCGATGGGATTTCCGAGCAAGTCAGCCAGGCCGCCGGAGATCGCGCTGGTGGCTGCCGAGGCGCGCCAAACGACAAAGTTGGACGTTGCAGCGCTGCCCAAATCGAACCACCTGGCCGCATATCCGAGCCCCAGAGGCTCGCGCTGATCACCGCCGCCGCAGGCGTATGCCGCCTGGGGCGCAGGGAACGTGTTCAGGCAGCCGGGCGGGTCGCCGACGGTCACATAGCGCCGATAAAAAGTTCGCCGCCCGGGAGTCGAACTCGCGGGGTTGCTCGGCGCCGCCGTCGAATCCGCCAGTGAGGCATCGGCTTCGATCGCGACGGCCGGGAATCCCATCGTTCCAATTCCGCCGCCGGACGTGTAGATGTATTCGCCGAAGAGGTTGTTCTCCATTCCGATCGCGTCGTTGGTGTAGTAGGCGGGATCGCTCGGAGTGGTGACCGTGCAGTAGTTGACGTGGTCGATCGTCACGTAGCCATGGATCGGGTTGGCAATGATCCCGTCGACTCCGAGGCCACAGATGTCGCCATCCTTGGTGGCATCGAGGGAGTCCAGGACCTGGAACAGAAACGCGCTGGAGAAGGGCCCGGGCGGGTAAGACACGGTTGCCGTCGTGTTGTCCAGACCGGTGGCCGGCTGGGCCGGCCTCACTCTCAGGTAACCGCCCGCGGAAGGATAGACGAGCGCGTTCACGTTGCGCTGGCAGACGTCCCCCGTCGTCAGGACCTGGTTGGCGTCCTTGACTTCCGGAACGTGCGACAGGTTGACCGGAGTCACGGGAAGGTTGCCTCGGAGTACCGACGCCATCGAGAACGATTGGACGTCGAAGCCGGTCAACGCGATGTTGAAGCCCATAATGGCCTCGGACCTGTCGCTCCACACGATAACGTTGGCAATCATGGGCCGGGGCGAGGCGTTGCCCACGGTGATCAGCGTGTCCAGGGCGTTCGGCCCGGTCGCCAGGACCGTCCCGTCCGGGTTGAACGTCGCCTGGAAGTAGGGGATCAGCAGCGTCGCCGCCGGCCTCTGGTCGATCGTGCAGGTGACCGCCAGGGTTAGGCGAGCGACGAGGAGCAACGCGCCGGTTAGGGCGCCGCGCCCGACGAGAGCCCGCAAGTTCCTGCCTCGCGCACATCCTATCGCCCCTGTGGACCTCAGATCAAGCTCTGGCACGCCGGCCGAGAGGCGGGCCAGCCGGTGCGGCGACTCGGCCTCGGCGCGGCGGAGGTCCTAAAAAGCGGCGGTGTCGGCGACGCTGGCGAGCTGGCCGGAGGGGTTGAAGTAGGTCCGGACGGCGCCGGTCACGGTGTCGGTGATCGTGATGGTGAACTCGACGTTGGAGAGGGCGCCGAAGAAGACCCAGAACTTTCCGTTCACGGCCCGGCCGTCCACAACCTTGATGACGAGCTCGATGTTGTTCGCCGAGAAGAACCACATATAGCCGGTGTCGCCGGTCAGCGCGAACGCGTTGCCCGCTCCGCTCGTGCCCTGGGAGGGCACCCGCCAGGTGACCTGGACCCGGAAGCGCCCGGTGTTTAAGCACAGGGTCGTCCCGTTGGGCACGCACACGGGCGCCGGCGCCGAGACGGCGATCGTCCTGGTGTACTCGTTGTCCGACTCGTTGGATTCGGGAATGCTGTTGCCGGAGTCCGCCTTGATGCGAAGCGTGTGCGTTCCGGCGGGCAGCGGGCCGAGAGCGTAATCCTCCGCGTAGGCGAAGAAGCCGGGGTTGAGCGGCGGATCCGAGGCCCAGGTGTTCTTGAACACTCCGTCCACGTAGAGATCCGTGAAGAAGCGCGACAGCGTCGCCCCGGCCCCGTTGTTGCCGACCGCCCACGAGACGTAGAGATTGTCCGACGTCGTCAGGGAAGCGCTGTCGATCTTGGTCCCCGGCGTCCGGGCGACGACGATTCTGTCGGACCACCCCGCCGGCATGTATGGGAACAGGTTCGCCGGCGCCGCCGAGCCGACGGTGATCGTCTTGGTGTACTCGTTGTCGTTCTCGTTGGACTCGGAGATCACCCCGGTCGAGTCCGCGACGATCCTCAGGGTGTGCGTCCCGGAGGAAAGCGCCCCGATGGCGTAATCCTGGATGCCGGCGAAGAAGTTCGGGTTCAGCGGCGGGTCGTCGAACCAGCGCTGCTTGAAAACGCCGTCGACGTAGAGGTCCACGAAGAATCGCACGGCGGTCGCGGCGTCGCCCGCGTTGATCACGGCCCAGGAGACATAGAGCTGGTCCGACGGCGTCAGCGATCCGCTGTCGAGGTAGACCCCGGCCGTCCGTGAGACGACGATCTTGTCGGACCACGCGCCGGGCTTGTAAGGCGTCAGGTTGGGAGCGGCCTCGAGAGCGGATGCGCGCGCGGGAGAAGCGGCGGACTCGGTCCGCTGCGCGAAGGTCGGGCGAGCCGGCGAAGAGCCGCCGTCGCTCTGGCCGGCGACCGTTTCGCCTGCCGCGGCGTTTCCCGAGAGCTGCGGCGGATCCGGCGATCGCAAGCCCGGGAACGCGCTGGTGTCCGCGACGCTCGCGAGCTGCCCGTTCGGGTTGACGTAGGTCTTGACGGCGCCGGTCGCCGTGTCGGTCACCGTGATCGTGTATTCGACGTTCGAGAGGGCGCCGTAGAAGACCCAGAACCGGTTGTTCAGGGGCCGGCCGTCCACGACCTTCAGGACCAGCTCGATGTTGTTCGAGCTGAAGAACCAGAAGTAGCCCGTGTCGGCGGTCAGCGGGACCGCGACTCCGGGGCCCGCCGTCCCCTGCTGCGCGACTCTCCACGTGACCTCGACCTTGAAGCGGTTGCCGTTCAAACACAGGACCGTCGAGGACGCCACGCAGGGCCCCGTTGCGCCGCCGACGCTGATCTTGTAGACGCCGCGGCCGTAGGTGCCGGCGTGCAGCTCGCCGGAGGCCGAGAACGCGAGGGCATAGACGGGCGCCGCGGCCGGGAGTCCCTGGTTGAACGCGAACCAGTCGGAGCTTCCGGCCGGATTGCGGAACACGCCGGCGTCGGTCCCGACGAAGAGATCGTCCGGGTTCGCCGGGTTGAACGCCATGGACAGGACCGGGACGTCGGGAAGGTTCGAGGAGAGGTTCGTCCAGGTCTGGCCCGCGTCCGTCGTATAGAAGACGTGGCGCGACGGCGCGCCCAGGAACCCCCCGAAGGTGACGTAGGCGCTCCGCCCGTCGGCGGTGTACGGGACGATGCTCGTGACGATCGCGCCCGGCAGCCCCGTGAATCGAGGCGAGAACGTCGCGCCTCCGTCGGAGGAGAAGAAGACGCTGCCGGTGACCGTGCCTCCCCAGACGACCCCGCTGCCGTCGCCGATCGCGGCGATCGTCGTGAACCGCGAGTTGGTGATCTTGTCGGGAGATCGCGCGACCCAGGCGTTTTGGTCCTGGCCGAGTGTCGGATTGGCCCAGATGCGGTTGGTCCCCAGGAGCAGCGTCGAGCCCGCCGGCGCCGCGATCGCCGGCGGATAGAACGACATCGTCTCGAGCGGCGTGCCGTCGTCGCAGTTCATCAGCGTCCCGCAGGGCGTCGCCGAGGTGAACGTCACTCCGCCGTCGGAGGAGTACTGGATGTAGGCGTAGTAGTGCCCGGAGGCGGCCTGCGAGGGATTGTCGCGCCGGAAGGCGTCGAAGCCGCCGTCGCCGCTCGTCACGTCCTGCCAGAGGACCGAGCCCGAGTACCGGATGTTCCCGTTGTCCTGGGTCGCGCCGAGCAGGACCGACGAGTTGGTCGGGTGCATGTTGATCCGGTGGACCTGCGTCAGCGACAGCGTGCTGTTCAGGTTCTGGAAGGTCGCTCCGCCGTCGGTCGTCCTGTAAAGACCGCCGTCGTTTCCGAAGTAGACCGTGTTCGGGCTGCCCGGGACGATCACGCCGGCGTGCTGGTCGGGGTGGACGGGCTCGGGCCGCCCGGTGGTGTACTGGATCGTGATCTTGCTCCACGTCTGGGCGCCGTCCACGGACTTGTAGAGGTCCACCGAGCCGAAGTACACGATCGAGGGGTTGCTCGGGTGCGGAACGATGAAGTGGTCGTAGTCGCACTGGTTGTCCTTCGAGGGGCACATCCCCGAGTGGGCCGTCCTTTTCGTCCAGGTCGCTCCCGCGTCCGAGGAGAAATAGATGCCCGCGCCCGTCCCGGCATGGGACTGCGCGTCGTCGATGACGGAGGCGTAGAGCGCGGCGGGGCTGGTGCGGGAGACGCCGATGCGGACGTTGCCGGCCGTCGTGACCGGCGCGAGAACGGACGTCCAGGTCTGGCCCGAGTTCGTCGAGACGTAGACGCCGCCCGGCGGGCAGCTGGAGCAGCTCAGGTTCGACGCCGCCATGTAGAGCCGGGTCGGATCGTTCGGGTCCTGCGCGAGGTCGGTGATCTGGTGGCCGTAGACCCGCGTGAACGTCGCGCCGCCGTTGGACGAGCGGTAGATCCCGCCCAGGAACCGGCCGTCTCCGGCGATGTCGGCGTACTGGTAGATCCCCACGACGACGTTCTGCGCGTCGGTCGAATCCACCACGACGCGCGAGACGATCGCGTTCTCGGGAAGATTGGTGTCCACGCGGGACCATGTCTCGCCGCCGTCGGTGGACTTGAGCAGCCCCGCCCCGAGGTATGTCCCGAGCGAGCGCGACGGAGATCCCTCCAGGTGCGCTTCGTCCACCTCGCCGGTCGAAGCGAAGGCGATCGACGGGTTGGAGACCGACCACGCGATCGAGCTCGTCGCCTGCGACGGGGCGTTGTCGGAGACCGGCTTCCAGGTCGCCCCGGCGTCCGTGGATTTCCAGATTCCGCCCGTGGCGGCGCCTAGCAGCAGGATCGACGGGTTGGTGGGGTGCACGGCGATGGCGTCGATCCGCCCGGACACCGTTCCCCAGTTTCGGTCCGAGCCGGTCTTGGACTGGATCGGCTGGGGGCCAAGGGGCTGCCAGGAAACCAGCGGCGCCTCGAGGGCCCGGAGACCGCTGCCCGGGGCCCGCATCGAGGGATCGACCGGCACGCGGCTCGCTTCCCGGAGCGCCCTCTGCCGGTTGGCGGAGAGGAGCTTGCCGGATTCGTCGCGGCGCAGGTCGGCGTTCCACTCGTGTCTCTGCCGGGGGAGATCCCCGGGTGTCTCGTCCGCGGCCCTCCCCGCCGGCGCGAGCAGGAGGATGCCCGCGGCGAGGAAGGATAGTTCGCGCCGGCCCTGCGAACGGGTGGAAAGACTCATTGTCCGACCTGGTATGCCCTCATCCTACCAGAGCGGGAAATCCGCCGGAGACAGACCTCTCCTGCGAGAGGTCATGGACTTGAGGCGCCGAGCGGCTGGACCCTTCGCGCGCCCTTCGGGCTAGCTCAGGATGACCGCGGCGGCCTGGCTGCCGCGGTCATTTCTTCGTGCCGGTGTTGTTGAAGACGCTGAACTTGCGGCGCCCGATCTCCGTGCGGAAGGACGGCCGGCCCGTGATCGGGTTGGCCGTGTCCACCGCGTAAACCACGAAGTCGTGCTCGGTGTCGGAGTAGTTGCCCGAATCGAACGTGAATGCCCAGCCCACGAACGCCGACGGGCCCGGCGTCAGGGGCGTCGCCGGAACGCGGAAATCGTTGGCGGGGACGTCGGCCCGCGGGATCAGGGGCGCGAGGATCACGCCGACCACCTGCCCGTCGATGTCCACCTCCATGCGCCGGATCCCGTTGACCCATGCGGCCTGGCCGCCGTTGTCCGGGTCGAACGCCCAGCCCGAGAAGGTCGTGACGCCCTTGACCTGCTGGCCCTGCGTCGGGAAGTCGATGTACCCGATCGCCGGCGTATCCCCGAACTTGCCGGTGTCGCAGAGGACGTCCACCGAAATCGCGCCGAACTGGGTGGCGGTCTCCTTCTCATCGCCGGCGCGAACCGAGAGCGTGTGTGCTCCCCCGGTCGTGAAGCCGGCGACCGTCGGAGTCCCTTCGCTATCGGGCATCACGATGGCGAAGAGACCGTTGCCGGGGCCCGGGACGAGCGTGAACAGGAAGGCGAACCCCGAGTTGTCGGCGTTGACGTAGCCCGGATAGGCGCGCGCGACGTCGGGCCGATTGACGCCGTAGCAGTTGGCGAAGACCCTGCCCGCGCGGACGCAGTCGCGCCGAGTGTTGGCGAGAAGCTGGCCGTCGATCATCAGCTCGACGTAGGACACCGCTCCGCGGTCCTGCCGGGCGCCGACGTCGAGGGCCCAGCCGGCGACGACGTTCTTGTAATAGGAGGCCGGGACGGCCTGGCCGCGAATTGCCGTCTGGAAGCACGGCTCGGGGCAGGTCGAAGCGTCCACGAACGGAACGTCGGAATTGCACACGATCGACGCCTTGTCGAGCGGCGAGTCCAGGTACCCGAAGGGGCCGAGGTTCGCGCCGACGTTGAAGACCGTCACCGTCCGGGTGCCCAGCACGTTGGAGGACCCCTGCCCGTCGAAGGCCCGGACCGCGATGGTGTGAATTCCGTTGACGAAGGCCGTGGTGTCGATGTTGGCCACGAACCCCGAGTTCAAGGAATTCGGGACGTCGGGATAGAGCGCGAAGACGTCAGGGCGGGGCAGCCCGTACTGCGCGGCCCCCGCGACGACGTTTCCGTCCACCAGGATGTCGATGTGGTCGATGTTCCCGGAATCGTCCGCGGCCCACCCGGAGACCTGGAAGGAGCCGGACACCTCGATCTGGTTGGAGGCAGGCGAATCGACCGCCCCGAAGGGCGGGCTGTTGGTGTTGGCGCTCGACACGGCCACGGAGACCGTGGCGATGTCGAAGGTCTTGGTGTTGCCGGTCTCGGTGACCCGGATCGTGACCAGGTGCGGGCCGGCCGAGAGGGTGCGGGTATTGAGCGAGGTCGCGTAGCCCGGGTCGCGGGTCGGGCTGTTCGCGTACTGCGGGAAAAGGGCGATGATGTCCGGCCGCGGGATGTTGATCTGGGCGCGGCTGCGGAAGCTGCCGTCCACGAAGAGCTCGACCTTGTCCACCCCGGCAAAGTCCAGGACGTATCCGGAGACCGGGATGACGCCGGAGACGACCTGGCCGGCCGTGGGGGTTTCGAGAGCGCCGATCGGATCCGCGGAAGCGGAGGCCGCGTTCAAGGTTGCGGCGAAGACGACAAGGGAACCGAGTAGCCAGGAATTAGGCCTGGACATGCTGCGATCCTCCCGAAAATGTATGGAGAGAATGGGGAAAACGGTCCGGAAAGTCAAGCGAGCTAAGAACTTCGCCTCATTTTTTTCGGCCGAAACCCGGCCGTGGAATGTTAAAACAACGGTCAGAAACTCTTTCCCGCTCAAGAGATGAAGTCGCATACGGTCAAGATCGTCGTCTCGCTCGCGCTGACCGCGGTGCTCCTCTATTTCTTCTTCCGTGGGGTGGATATCGGCGCCACGAAGGAGGCGATTCTGGGGGCCTCGCCGGGGTGGCTGGCCGCGAGTCTCGCGCTCGGGGTCCTCACGTTTTTCTTCCGGGCGGTGCGGTGGGTCTGGATCTTGAGGCCGGTTGCCCGAGTCCACATCGGCCCGGCCTTCACCGCGACGGCGGCCGGTTTCGCGGCCAACAACCTGCCCGGGAAAGTCGGCGAGGTCTTGCGCCCCTACCTCCTGTCCCGCTCCGAGCGGCTCCCCTTCTCCCCTCTTCTCGCCTCGATCCTCCTCGAACGGGTCTTCGACGGGGCGTCGGTCATCTTCTTCTTCCTACTCGCGATGGCCTCCGGCGTCACGAAAGCCGGAGGCGCGGCGCGGATCGTCGCGCCGGCCGTGGTCCTGGCGCTGATCGTCGCCGTGGTCCTCTTCGCCGTCTTTCAGCGCGCCCGCACCGAGACGTTCTTCGCGTTCTTCTGGCGCCGCCTGCCGGAACGGCTCCAGCCCCGGGCGCGCGATTTCGCCGGCACCTTCGTGGACGGGTTCGCGTCGCTGAAGAGCCCGGGACTGCTGCTCCTGATCGTCGCCGGGTCGCTGGCGATGTGGTTCGTCATCAACATCCAGATCTGGTGCGTGCTCAGGGCGTTCGCGCTCGACCTGCCGGTCCCCGCCGCGTATGTCGTCACGGCGGCCGCCGTGCTGGGCCTGGCGGTGCCGACCCCGGGAGGGCTCGGGTCCTACCAGGTCGCGGTGCAGATCGCCCTGATGGACGTCTTCGGAGTGGCCCGCGCCCCGGCGACCTCGGTCGCGCTGGTGGCCTGGGCGACCTCCTTCGTGCTGATCACCGCGATCGGCCTGACCCTCCTCGTCGTCAACTCGAAGAAGTTCAACCTCAAGGCCATGCCAGGCCCGGAGACGGTAGACGGTAGACGGTAGACGGCAGACGAGAGAAGATAGCGAGCGTGCTCAACGTCTTCCGTCTTCCGTCTCCCGTCTTCCCCACATGAAATGCCCGTTCTGCGGAGCGCTGGACGACCGGGTTGTGGACTCCCGGGAGAGCCGCGAGGGGCAGGTCATCCGTCGCCGCCGGGAGTGCGCGGGCTGCGGCAGGCGATTCACCTCCTACGAGACGATCGAGGAGATCCCTTACGTGGTCGTCAAGAAGGACGGGCGCCGGGAGCCCTTCGACCGCAAGAAACTGCGCGGGGGCCTGGTCAAGGCGTGCGAGAAGCGGCCGGTCCCGCCGGCGCGGCTGGACGCGATCGTGGACGAGATCGAGACGCGGCTCCACGACAGCGAGGAGCGGGAGATGGCGACCGGCCAGATCGGGTCCCTCGTGATGGAGCGGCTGCGGGAGCTCGACAAGGTCGCCTACGTCCGCTTCGCCTCGGTCTACCGGAAGTTCGAGGACGTGGACGAGTTTTTCACGGAGTTGAAGTCGTTGATCGGGCGGGCGGAGAAGACGACGTGAACCCTTGGGAATCCGAGACGGGGCGGGAGGGGCATGCCCCTCCCCTACGACAAGGGGGGCCGACGACGCCATGAAGACGGTCACGAAGTTCTACGGGCCTTTGGTCGAGCTGTCCCGGCTCCAGAGCGAGTTAAACCGCCTCTTCTCGCTCTTCGTCGAGAACAACAAGGCGGCGTCTTCCGGCTCCTCCTGGGACCCGAACGTGGACCTGCTCGACGACGGACAGCAGGTCCGGGTCTTGATCGAGCTTCCGGGCGTCGAGGCCGAGGACGTGGCGATCACGGTCCACGGGCGCATGCTGACGGTCCGGGGGAACAAGAAGGGCCGGATCCGGTCGCGCGAGGGGATCCGCTTCTTCTGCATGGAGCGCTACTTCGGCGGCTTCATCAAGACCATCCCCCTGCCGGGGCCGGTCAACACCCACCGCGCGACGACGAGGCTGAAGGACGGCCTCCTCGAGGTCTCCTTCCCGCGGGTCAACGACCAGCGCGAGAAGGAGCTCCACATCACCGTCACCGCGATCGAGGAAGAAGAATGAGGACCGCCGGCTGCCGGCGGTCGACCGCCGACTGACCTATGGCCGAAACCGAAGAGAAAGAGCGCGAAGTCGCGACGGAGCGGAGCGAAGACCTCCCGATTCCCGACATCCTTCCGGTCCTTCCGTTGAAGGACGTCGTCGTCTTCCCGTTCATCATCCTTCCGCTCTCGGTCTCCCGCGAGAAGTCGATCAACGCCGTGGACGCGGCGCTGGCCGAGCAGCGGATCATCATGCTCGTCGCCCAGCGCGACGCGCAGAACGAGACGCCCAGGCCCGAGGAGCTCTTCTCGGTCGGCACCGTCGCGGCCATCATGCGGATGTTGAAGCTCCCCGACGGGCGCATCCGCCTCCTCGTCCAGGGCCTGGCCCGCGCCCGCATCGACTCCTTCCTCGCCGAGGACCCGTTCCTCAAGGCGAAGATCACCAAGCTCGAGGAGCCGGGAGGGCCCAAGGAGCTCCCGCCCGAGCACGAGGCGCTTCTGCGGAGCGTCAAGCAGAACCTCGAGAAGTCCGTCTCGCTCGGCAAGAACATCTCGCAGGAGGTCATGGTCATCGCCGCGAACCTCGACGACCCCGCGCGGCTTTCCGACCTCGCCGCCTCGAACCTCGACCTGAAGCTCGAGGACGCCCAGAGGATCCTCGAGTCCACCGACCCGATCGAGCGCCTGCGGCTGGTCAACGAGAGCCTGTCCAAGGAGATCACCGTCCTGACCATGCAGCAGGAGATTTCCTCGCAGGCCCGCGGGGAGATGGACCGGTCGCAGCGGGAGTACTACCTGCGCCAGCAGCTGCGCGCGATCCAGCAGGAGCTCGGCGAGGGCGAGGAGATGTCCGAGGAGCTCGCCGGCTACCGCAAGGCGATCGTGGAGAAGAAGATCCCGGCCGAGGCCGCGGCCGAGATCGAAAAGCAGATCAAGCGGCTGGAGAGAAGCCATCCGGACTCGGCCGAGACCTCCATCATCCGGACCTACCTGGACTGGATGACGGGCCTGCCGTGGGGAAACGTCTCCGAGGACTCCGTCGACATCGAGCGGGCGCGCAGGATCCTGGACGCGGACCACTACGACATCGAGAAGGTCAAGGAACGGATCCTCGAGTACCTCGCGGTCCACGCCTTGAAGAAGACGCTGAAGGGCCCGATCCTCTGTTTCGTCGGGCCGCCGGGCGTCGGGAAGACCTCGCTCGGGCGCTCGATCGCGACCGCGCTCGGCCGCAAGTTCGTGCGCCTCTCGCTCGGAGGCGTCCGCGACGAGGCGGAGATTCGCGGCCACCGCCGCACCTACGTCGGCGCGATGCCGGGCCGCATCGTCCAGGGGATCCACCAGGCGGGCAGCTCCAACCCGGTCTTCATGCTCGACGAGATCGACAAGCTGGGCGCGGACTACCGCGGCGATCCCTCCTCCGCGCTCCTCGAGGTGCTCGACCCGGAGCAGAACAACTCCTTCCGCGATCACTACCTGACCGTGCCCTACGACCTCTCCCGGGTCCTCTTCATCGCGACCGCGAACATCCTCGACCCGATCCAGCCGGCCTTCCTCGACCGCATGGAGGTCATCCGCCTCTCCGGCTACACGCTCGAGGAGAAGAAGGTGATCGCGCGGCGCCACTTGATCCCCAAGCAGCTCGAGGAGAACGGCCTGACCGACGCGAACATCGAGTTCACCGACGCCGGCGTCGAGAAGATCATCGAGGCCTACACGCGGGAGGCGGGCCTTCGAAATCTCGAGCGGGAGATCGGCGCGATCTGCCGCAAGGTCGCCGTCTCCGTTGCCAAGGGAAAGACGCGCCGCTACCGGATCACCGGACAGTCCGTCGAGAAGATGCTCGGCCCGGTCAAGCACTTCGCCGACGAGCTCCTGAAGAAGGACCAGGTCGGCGTCGCGACCGGGCTGGCGTGGACGTCGACCGGAGGCGACATCCTCTTCGTCGAGGCGCTGGCGGTCCGCGGCAAGGGGTCGCTGCGCCTGACGGGGCAGCTCGGCGAGGTCATGAAGGAGTCCGCGCAGGCGGCCATGTCCTACGCCCGCGCCCACGCCCGGGAGCTCTCGATCGCGGACGACTTCTTCGAGACCCACGACGTCCACGTGCACGTCCCCGAGGGCTCGATTCCCAAGGACGGCCCTTCGGCGGGGATCACGATGGCGACCGCGATGATTTCGGCCTTCACGCACCGCCCCGCCCGGCGCGACGTGGCCATGACGGGCGAGATCACTCTGCGCGGGGAAGTCCTCCCCATCGGCGGCGTCAAGGAGAAGGTCCTCGCGGCCCGCCAGGCGAAGATCTCCAACGTCATCCTCCCGCGCCTGAACAAGCGCGACGTCGCCCAGATCGGCGCGCGGATCCTCCACGGGATGTCCTTCCACTACGTCAGCACGATGGACGACGTCCTGCGGATCGCGCTCCTCGGCTTGGCCGAGCCGCCGGCCGAGAAGGAAGCACCGCTGCCGGAGGAGCAACCCGAGCCCCCGCCTCCCGCCGGGCGGGAGATCCCCGTCGCGGCCAAACCCTCCCGCCGCTCCGGCACCAACCCCCGTCCCTGACCCCGACGGGCCGGCGAGGCCGCCGGCTCGGAACCGGGCGATCTGGTTCGGGTTGGGCAGCGCGATCCAGAAATGGATGCCGTCGCCGCATGCTCGCTTCAGGACTCCGTCCACCGTCCGCGAGAGGAACTACCGCAGTGGGTAGACTTTCTCCAGTAATTCCCGAGAATAGTCGGCCTGTGAGTCGCGAGGACGGGTTCGTGGAGAGGCTTCGTGCCGTTTTGCCGGAGGACGACCGCGTCCTGGTCGGGCCCGGCGACGATGCCGCGGTCCTGCGCGTCGAGGCCGGGACCGCCGTCGCCACGACCGACATGCTCGTCGAGGGAGTGGACTTCCTCGCCGGGACTCCGCCCGAGACGATCGGCCGGCGGGCGCTTGCCGTCAACCTCTCCGACCTCGCGGCCATGGGGGCGCGGCCGGAGTCCTTTCTGCTCTCGATCGCCTTCCCGGCCGTAAAGGGAGAGGACTTCCCGCTTGAGGTGGCGCGGGGGGCGCTCTCCCGGGCCTCGTGCTGGAAAGTCTCGCTCATCGGCGGAGACCTCTCGGATGCGCCGGTGGTCGCGGTTTCCGTCGCGCTGTGGGGGCGCGCGGAAGGATCGCCGCTGCTTCGCTCCGGCGGGCGGCCGGGCCACGACCTCTATCTCTCGGGATTTCCCGGGCGGGCCGCGGCCGGCCTTGCCCTTGCGTCTCGCGGCCGGGCGACGGCCCTGGCCGCCGGAGATCGCCGCGAGCTCGCCGGCGCCTACGAGGATCCCGAGCCGAGGGTCGCGCTGGGCCTGGAGCTCTCGCGCCGCGGCCTGGCCACGGCGGCGATCGACGTGTCCGACGGGCTCGGGATCGACGCCGGACGCCTCGCGCGCGCTTGCGGCGCGCGGGCCGTCCTCGAGGAGGCCCGCCTGCCCGTCTCCCCTTCCCTGGCGGCCGCCGCGAGGGCCCTCGGGACCGATCCCCTCGGCTGGATGCTCGGAGGAGGAGACGACTACGAGCTTCTCTTCGCGGCCCGACCCGGCGATGCCGGCGCGATCGAGGGTCTTTCCTCCGCGGATGTCCCGGTGACGCGGATCGGACGTCTCGAGGCCGGCTCCGGCGCCTTCGCCGACGGCCCCGCGGGAATGCGCGACATCGCGGCTTCCGGATGGGACCACCTGGAGGGACGCCGGTGAAGTTCCCGACCTCGCGCGCCTTCCGCAAGAGGCGATTCCACCCGCTGAAGTGGCGCCGGCGGTGGCGCGTCATCGTCCTCGACCTGCTCGGCCGCGAGCAGTCGCCCGAGCGCGTCGCGGCGGCCATCGCCGTCGGCGTCGCGGCGGGCTTCTCCCCGTTCCTCGGATTTCACATCTGGATCGCGCTGGGGCTCGCGTTCCTCTTCCGGTTGAACAAGATCGACGCCGCGCTGGGCCAGTTCGTCGGAAATCCCTGGACGCTCCCCGCGATCTACGCCTACGGCTACCGGCTCGGCCGGGCGATCCTCGGCTACGACCGGAAGAGCGTGCCGCCGCTCCAGTGGGATCGCCTCCTTCACAGCGACTTCTGGCACGCGTTCAAGGGGCCGACCTTCGCGCCGCGGCTGCTCTCCTTCCTCGTCGGCACGACCGTGATCGCGATTGTCGCGGGCCTGGCGGCCTACGTCCTCTTCGTCTCGCTGCTGCGCCTGTATCACCGCCGCCATCCGCGGGTCGCGATCCGCGCCGAGCAAAGGCGCACGAGCGAGAAGCTCCGCCTGCAGACAATCAGCGAGGCGGTAGAAGTAGCTCGCGAAGCGAATCCTCGAGGCGGCGAAACCGATTCGCATACTCCGGGCTCTTCGCCGCCGAACTGACGAGGGCTTCCCAGTCCGCCGGCGAGCGCGAGCGGCGGAAGACCTTCTCGCGGGCCAGCGCCGCGGCGAAGGGAAGGTCGAGTCGTTCGTTGAGCTCCGCGGCGAGACAGAGCGCCGGAAGGTAGCCGCCGTCTCGCGCAAGCGCCTCGCGCGCCTCGCGCCGGGCCTCCTCGACCTTTCCGACCGAAGCGAGCCAGCTCGCGTAGCCCTCGTGGACCGAGGCGAGATGGCCGCCCAGCTTGAGCGCCCGCTTCCAGTCCTCGTCCGCTTCCGGCCACGGCAGCCGGGACCTCGCCAGCGCGAGCCGGTACGCCAGGGGGAGCGAAAGCTTCTTGTGCTCGAGCCCCTCGCGGTAGATCTGCTCGGCGCCGGCGATGTTCCCGCGCGCCTCGCGCAGCAGGCCAAGGCCGAAGTACCCGTTTTCGTGCTCCCGGTTGGCCTCGATCGCCTTACGGTAGGAGACCTCGGCCTCGTCGTAGAGGTGAAGCTCCTTCTCCATCCGTCCCTTGCCGGTCCAGGCGTCCCAGTAGCCGTCGTAGATCTCCGCCGCCTCGGCGTACTGATCCAGAGCGCGGGCGTACTGGCGGTCCTCCGCCCAGATGTAGGCCAGGTCGTAGTGCGCCTTGGCGCTGTCGGGCGAGGTGCGGACGAGGTTCAAGAAGAGCGGCTCGTCTCCCCACCACACCGAGTTGCGGACGATCGCCCGGGCCGACAGCGCGAGCGCCACGGCGAGGAGCACCGCCCGGCGCCGCGCCGTCATTCCGGTCCAGCTTCCGGCGGAGCCGGCGCCGAGAACGCCGGCGGCGAGGCAGAGTCCGGCGGCCGGCAGGTAGGCCAGGCGCTCGGCGAAAACCGTCCCGATCGGCAGGATCAGGTTCGACGCGGGAAGGATCGCCAGGACGAAGAAGAGGAAGCCGAAGGCGGCCGGCGAGCGCGAGGCCAGTTTCGGCACGGAGAGCGCGGCCAGGAGCGCGAGGAGCATGACCGCGGCGATCGCCACCGCGGAGAACGTCTCCACCGGCTCGATCGACCACGCCGACTCGTCGGCGGAGAGATGGAGGGGGAAGACGATCCTTCCGACGTAACGCAGCAGGACGACGCAGGCGTTGACGGCGCGCGCGGGGGGCTCGAGAGGATCGAGGACGTTCTCCAGCTCGAAGACTCCCGTGCCCGCCGCCTTGACGAAACCGCCGAGGACCTGGCGCCGGACGACGAAGATCCCGGCGAGCGCCGCCGCCGAGCCGACCCAGAGAGGCAACCCGCGAAAAAAGGCCCGGGCCACCCTCCCGCGAAACTTCCCTTCTCCCACGAAGACGAATGCCAGCAGCGCGATCCCCGGCACCGACGCCGCGCTCTCTTTCGTCAGGACAGCCAGCGAATAACCGAGGACGCCCCCGAGCAGCGCCAGGACGCGCGCTCTCGCCGGGCTCGGTTCGAAGAAGCGAAGCGCCAGATGGAGGTAGAGAAGCGAGAAGATCGCCGCCAGGACCTCACCCCTTCCAACCAGGCTCGTCACGGCCTCGACATGGATCGGGTGCACCGCGAAGAGGAGCGCGGCCAGGAAGGGCGCCGGCGGGGCAACCCCGATCCGCCGGAGAAACGAGAGGAGCAGCAGGGTCGCTCCCGCGTGCAGGAGCACGTTGACGGCGTGGAACGACTCGGCCTGTCTTCCATGGATCCACCACTGGACCGCGTAGGAGAGGAGAAGCACCGGCCGGTAGTTGGCGCCGGTCCCGCGGGGCCCGCCGAAATACTGGGTCCGGAGAATCTCGGAGACCTTCGACGGCGACCGGATGCGAACGTTGTCGCGAACGATCGCCTTGTCGTCGTAGGTGAAGTCACCGCCGATCCCGTTGGCGTACGTGACGATGCAGGCGAGGACGAGCAACGCCCCGCAGCCGAGCCTGAGCCGCTTCGACAAGCGTCGAGAGTTTAGCGGGCTCCCCGAGGGCCCACGGCGACGTTGAGCTCCCGGATCAGGTACGCCAGCGCCTGCCGCGAGAGTCCCAGTTCCCTCGCCGCGCGGCTCCGGTTGCCGCTCGCCCGGGCGAGCGCCTCGTGGATCAGTCCGCGCCGGTGCTCGTCCACGCGGGACCGGTAGTTCTCCGAGGCGGCGGGCCGCTCCCGGCGGCGAAGGGACGCCGGCAGGAGATCCGGTCCGATCACCGAGCCGGGGGCCGCGAGCGCCGCCGCCTGCGACACGGCGTTCTGAAGCTCGCGGACGTTGCCGGGCCACGGGTGCGCGGCGAGGATCGCGATCGTGTCGGCGGCGAACGACAGCCGGCCGCGGGCGAACTCGCGCGCGCAGCGATCCAGGAAGTGGCGCGCGAGAAGCGGGATGTCGCGTCCCCTCTTCCGAAGGGGCGGAAGCGCGACGACGGCGACGTGCAGCCGGTAGTAGAGGTCTTCGCGGAACCGGCCGGCCTCGACCTCCCCCTCGAGATCGCGAGAGGTTGCGGAGACGACCCGGACGTCCACGCGGCGGGGCCGGTTCTCGCCGACGCGGCGGATCTCCCGCTCCTGGAGCGCGCGCAGGAGCTTGGCCTGGAGGGAGAGGTTCAAGTCGCCGATCTCGTCGAAGAAGATCGTGCCGCGCTCGGCCTCCTCGAGGAGCCCCTTTCGCTCGCGGTCCGCCCCGGTGAAGGCCCCGCGCGCGTGCCCGAAGAGTTCGCTTTCGAGCAGAGCCGCCGGGATCGCCGGCACGTTGACCGCGACGAACGGGCCGGCCGCCCGGGGAGACAGGGCGTGCACGGCGCGCGCGACGGCCTCTTTCCCGCTCCCCGATTCTCCGCGCACCAGCACGGTCACGGGAGCCGGCGCGAAGCCGACCAGTCGGCGGTACGGCTCTTCCATCGAAGCGTCCGCCGCGACGACGCCGAGCCGCTTCCACCCCTCGGAGAAGTCGGAGGGCGGAGGCGGAGGCGCCATGCGGAACAGGAGTGTCTCGAGCACGAATCCCACCGCGTCGCCGACGGCTTCGGGCGGAGGCGGCGAAAGCGCCATCTCGAAGCTGGCGGCGCCGGCGTCGAGCTTCCGGCTCGAGCAACCGTACGCCAGGCTTCCCAGGCGGAGGATCTCGCGCGAATCCGAGTCCGAGACGGCGATGCCGTGGAGGCCCAGGTCCGACAGGGGCGCCGCCGCCGCTTCACCCGCCATCGCCGACGCGGCGGCGGACCGCAGCCCGCGAAGCGTCCCGGCCGGAGGCCAGGCGCCCGCGGGCTCGCTCGTGAACGCCGCTCCGAAGACGGCGTCGGCCAGGGCTTCGCCGCCGCGCCGGCGCAGGACCCGCTCCGCGCGCTCCCGGAGCGCGGCGGGCAGCTGCCCGCCCATCACGGCCCGCCACCGGGCGGCCTGCTCGGCGGCCGCGTACTCGTCCCGCTCGAAGAGCGCGGCGAGCTCCTCGATCTCCTCTTGCGCCGCGTCCCCTTCCGCGATCCCGGACAGCTCCCGCAGCCGCCCGCGCGCCCTCTCGGAGCTGTCGCACCGGTCCGGCGGATCGGCGGCGGCGGTTTCGTACGCCTGGCGCGCCCCGGCCACGTTGCCTTCGTAGAGGAGGCGATCGCCCTCCTCGAGCCACAGCTCTCCGGTCTCCAGCCGGTCGGCGAGCCGTCCGGCCAGCTCCCTCGCCCGCGCGTTGTCCCGCGCCGCATCCGCGAGAAGCCCGCGGCGCAGGGCGAGGCGGCTGGCGTGGTGAAGCGCCACCAGGAGGCGGGAGTCGTCGCCTTCGGCGGCCGCCCGCTCGAGGATCGCGCGGGACTCCGCCTCGGCCTCCTCCCACTCTCCCGCGTTGATCAGGAGCTCCAGCCGGTTGGCGCGGGCGGTCCGAACGAGGTCCTCGCGCCCGGCCCTCCCCGCCAGGTCGATCGCCTCGTCGAGGAACCTCCGGCAGCTCTCTTCGCGGCCCGCGTGGTAGAGAGTCGAGGCGAGGCCGATCGAGATCCGCGCGCTCTCGACGATGTCGTCGCGCGAGGCGGCCAGCGCCTCGTCCAGGCGCGCGAGAGCTTCCGGGAACCGCCGGCGGTCCGCGAGGCCGAGCGCTTCGCGAAAGAGGAGCCGAGCCAGGAGCGTCTCGTCGCGCGACTCGACGACCGGTTTGCGCCATCGGTCGTAGACCGCGAGCTCCTCGCCGAAGCGGCCCGCGAGCGACAGGACGCCGGCGCGGACGAGCGCGGTCTCGAGCCGCTCCTCGATCGGAAGAAGCCCGCCCTTCTCTTGCGCCTCGTCGAGCAGCGCCAGGGCTTCGTCGTGCCGGCCCTCCCGGGCGAGGCCCCTGGCCTCCAGGCGAGCCGCCCGGACGGATTCCTCCTCCGGCGCGGCGGCGTGCTCCTTTCGCCAGCGCCGCGCCCTCTCCCCCGCCTCGCGCACGCGGCCCCTCTCGCCCGCGATCTCGGCAAGGCGCAGCCGGACCGCTCGAAGGTCGGCCTCGCCGAGGCAGCCGCGCTCCGCGACACCGGTCAGGCGAAGCTCCGCCTCCTCGAGCCTTCCGCCGGCCAGTTCCCGCTCCGCTTCGAGGATTTCCAGCCAGGCCGGAAACGGCCGCGGCGCGGACGCCGCGAGCGACGCCGAGACTCCGAACCACCTCGCGAGCGTTTCGCGGCGCGCCTCGCGGACCGCCCGTTCGGTCTCCGCCAGGGCCCGAGCGGTTTCGCCCGCCTCCAGCCGCGACTCGACCCGGCGGAGCGGATCGGTTTGCTCGACGGCGCGGCGGCGTCCGTTCCGGCGAGGCCGGGACCGGATCGGGTGCTCCGGCGCCGGCTCGGGAAACGGAGCCTCGCCGGTCGCGTCCGCCGCGAAGAGGCTCCAGGACGCGGACCGGACGAGCGTCTCGGCGACGCGCCGAGCCGAGGACGGTTCCTCGCGCGCCAGCTCGGCCACCCGCTCGTAGAGCCGCACCGACGCGTGCAGGCTTCCGCACGGGACGAAGATCTCGCGCCGCCATTCATCCGCCAGAACGGGCGGCGGGAGGAGCGCCGGTACGATCAGCGCCTCGACCTCGTCTTCCAGCGCCCGAGCGGCGGTCTCGAACGCGCGGCGGGAGAGAAGATCCCAGCTCTCCGGGTCGACGGCGATCCATCGCGCCCTCGCCCCCGCGCATTCGCGGGCGTGCCGTTCCCGAAGCGCCCGGGCCGCCCGCGGCGCGCTCGAAGACGCGGTGGAATCCGAAAGGCCGAGGGCATCGGAAGCCCCGCTGCCGAAGACCCGGGGGACCCGGCCGTCGAGGATCGCCCGCGCCTTTTCCAGGACGGCGCGGCTCTCCGCGGTTTTCGAATACCAGCCCGCGCTCCCGATCGTTCGAGCCCTCGCGTCCGCGGCCGCCTCCGAGCCGAGCTCCGGAAACGCGCGGAACGCCTCCGCCAGCCAGAACTCGGCGCGGCGATTCTCCGCGCCCGCCGCCCGCAAGGAGGCACGCATCGAGCGCGCGCCGGGGTGCGCGGGACTGCGGTGCGGATGGAAAAGCCGGTCGAGGAACTCCGCGAGGACCTCCGATGGCGGGGCACCGGCGGCTTCGCGGGCAACGCGAGAAGGAGTCGCCGCGAGCCGGAGCCGGGCGGTCGCGCGGGCGAAGTCCCAGCTCGCATCCAGAAGGTCCTCCGTGCGGAGAGGGAAGCCGAAGGCCTGGAAGAACGAAGCCGCCGCCGCGGCCTGCAGGAAGAGAGATGCCCCGGCCCTTCCCGGGATCCGGCCTTCGCGAATGGCCCGGCCGCGGGGAGCCGGGCGGATCGCGACGAGCTCCTCGGGCCCTCCGGCGAAATCCTCGGGAGTCGGAAGGACCGCGTGCTCGAGGGAAAGAAACTCGAGCCACTTCGGCTTCGCCGCGGGAAGCGGGAACCGTTCCGCGGCCACGCGGGCGGCCGCCGGGCCGCCCCCGGCGGTCACGGCTCGCGGACGGCCAGCTTTTCGAGGTCCCGGAAGAACCCGGGATAGGACTTGGCGACGCAGCCCGGGTTCTCGACGAGCAGGCCGGGAAGCGCGAAGGAGAGCAGCGCTCCCGCCATCGCGATCCGGTGATCGCCGAAGGTCGGCAGCCGGATCGTGCCGCCGCCGGGACGCGCCGAAGCCGGGCCTTTCACTACAAGACTATTGTCGCGAGCCTCGGCTTGCGCGCCCGCCGCCGAGAGAATCGACGCGAGCGAGGCGATGCGGTCGCTCTCCTTGATCCGCAGGTGTCCGATGCCGTCGAAGCGGCTCTCCCCCGCGGCGAGCGCGGCGAGAGCGGCGAGGACCGGAACGGAGTCGGGAAAGTCCGTCGCGGTGACCTCGGCGGGATGGAGAGGGCCGCTGCGGCGGGCGGAGATCTCGCCGGCGCGGGGCGCGATCTTCATGCCGATCCGCTCCAGGACGGAAAGCGCCCCGGCGTCCGCGTCCGCGCTCGGCCACGCGAGACCGGTCACCGTGACCTCTCCACCGGCGGCCCCCGCCGAGGCGAGCAGTGGAATTGCCGAGGAGTAGTCGCCGGCAACCGCATACCGCTCGACCGACGACGGACCGCGGGCGACGCGGATGCTTCCGCCTTCGCCGAGCGCGCCCGTGACTTCGTGGCCGAACGCCCGCAGGCTCTCCAGCGTCGTCCCCACGTAGGGAGCGGAGGCCACGCCGGAGAAAGCGGACACTTCCAGCCCTCCCGCGACCGCGGGCGCGGCGAGGAGGAGCGCGGAGAAGAACTGGCTCGAGCGCGACGCGTCCACCGCGACCCTTCCGGCCCGAAGCCTTCCTCCATGAATCCGGAGCGGAAAGCCGCCGGATTCTCGATCCGGCTCGATCCCAGCGCCGAGTGACGCGAGCGCGGCTACCAGCTCCCCGACGGGACGCTCGCGCAGGCGCCGCGCGCCGGTGACGACGAAGTCGCCGGGCGTCGCCGCCGCGAGAGCCGTCAGGAAACGAGCGGCGGTCCCGGACTCCCCGGCGTCGAGCACGACCTCCCGGCCGGCCGTTGCGCGGAGCGGTCCGTGCCCCGAAAGACCGCGGGGCGTCGCCTGGAAGACCGCTCCCATCGCCGCCAGGCAGCGAAGGAGCGCGTTCGTGTCGGCGGACTTGAGCGGCGACTCGATCTCGACCGGAGTGTCGGAGAGCGCGGCGAGGACGAAGGCTCGGTTGGTCGCACTCTTCGAAGGCGGGGCGGCGACCGTGCCCCGAACTCCCCTGGCGGGCGGAACCGCGATGAAGTCAGCCACCTACAGCGCGACGAGCGCGGTGGACCCGTCCTCGCCGATCTCCATCCACTTTCGCTCGTCCACGAACGCGGGAAGGATCTCGACCCTCCCCGAGCCGACCTGCTCGGTCCACGACTTGTGGAAGTGCCCGAGCAGGATCACGTCCACTCCTTCCGCGAACCGCTTCTTCGCGAAGTCGCGGATCATCTCGACGGGGAGCCGGGTCTTGTGCTTGAAGTTGGAGCGGTAGAGCCGCGCCTCGACTTTCCAGACGAACCGGTTGCCCGTCTTCTTCGGGATGAACGCGATCGACGCCCTCGACAGCGGGTTCTTCGAGAGGAACCTCCAGAAGCGGTAGGGAATGTCCTTGTCGTTCAACAGATCGCCGTGGGTGAGGAAGAAGCGCCGGCCCCCTTCGACGAACTCCTCCTCGTCGCAGACCTTCCGGAAGTAGCCCTCCGCGTAGGAGCCGCGCAGGAAGAACTCGCGGTTTCCCTCGACGTAGGTCGTCGGGATCCCGCGCTTGCCGAGATCCTCGACCTTCCGCAGGAACCGGGCGATCGCCGGCGTCTCGAATTTCGGGTGGGCGATGAAGTAGTGGAACACGTCTCCCAGCAGGGTGATCTCCTTCGCTCCGCCCGCCGCGGTCCTCTCCAGGGCCTCGAGGAAGGGCCCGTCGTCGTCGGGGCGCCGCCCGACGTGGCAGTCGGCAAAGACCGCGCGCATACCGCGCGAAAGATAACCGAACGGGGGAAATCGGGGCCGTTGAGGGAATTCACCCGGGCGAGGGTTGTTCAGGCCTTCATGGCTCTCCATTGCAAGCAGTTATCGTTCCGGGCCCTTCTGTTCGGGGCCCTTCTCCTCTGCCTGCCGTGCGGCCGGGCGCTCGCCGTCAGCGCGATCTCCGCGGACGAGGCTCCCAACGCCACGCCGAGTCTCCTGCGTGAGTTGAACCGGGGACCGGAGACTGTCGCGGTCGTGATCGGAGTTCGGGACGGCACTCCTTCCGCGAAGGCCCTGCTCGCCTCCCCCGACCCGGAGGGTGAGCCGCAGCGGCGGGTCATCCGGATCGAGGCACAGAAGCGCCTGGCCGAGGAAATGACGCCGCAGCGCCTCGAGGTCCGCCACTTCTACGAGAGCTTCTCGATGCTCGCCGGCACCGTCACCCGGGAAGCGGCGATCGCCCTGGCCAATCATCCCGGCGTGACGTGGATCGACGTGGACCGCAAGGCCCGCCCGCTCCAGGCCGCGCCGCAGTCCTCGCAGATCCTGATCCGCAGCGACCAGGCCAACGCGGCCGGTTACACCGGCGCGGACCAGTCGGTGGCGGTCATCGATACCGGCGTGGACTACTCGATCTCGAGCCTGGGCGGAGGAAGCTTCCCCAACTCGAAGGTCATCGGCGGAACGGACCTCGCCGACCGCGACAGCGATCCGATGGACTGCGAGGGCCATGGGACCGAGGTCGCGGGCATCATCGCGGGCCCCAGCGGGGTCGCTCCGGCGGCCAGGATCGTCGCGATCAAGGTCTTCCCGTCCCAGGGCACCACCAACGCCAGCTGCAAGGACAGCGCCGCCTTCTCCGACATCTACGCCGGCATCAACTACTCCGTCACCAACAAGGCGCAGTTCAAGATCACCGTCGTCAACATCAGCCTCGGAGGCTCCTTTGACGACAAGGATCCCCACGGCTACTGCGACGCCGACGACCCGGGCTCCGCCGCCGCGATCGACGCGGCGACCGCGGCGGGCCTGATCGTCGTCGTGGCCTCGGGCAATGAGAACCAGTCCAACCAGCTCACGGTCCCGGCGTGCGTCTCCTCCGCGGTCTCGGTCGGGGCGGTTTACGCCGACACGCGCGCGCGGGTGAGCTGGTCCGACGACAATGGCGGGATTCTCTGCACCGACTCGCCGGCGAGCCCCGACTCCATCGTCTGCTTCTCCAACTCGGCCACGGTCCTGTCGCTGCTGGCCCCGGGCGCGTTCTGGAACGTCGCCTCGAAGGGAGGAGGCCAGGACTCCTTCAGCGGGACCTCCGCCTCGACACCCGCAGCCGCCGGCGCCGTGGCCCTGGTGAGGCAGAAGTTCCCCAACGCTCCCCCCTCGACCATCATCGGGATCCTCCGCTCGACCGGCAAGCCGATCACGGATCCGCGAAACGGCGTCGTCACTCCGCGCATCGACACGCTCGCCGCGGTTCAGTTCGACACGGCCACCTTCGGCGCCTACAGCGGCGCCGCCATCCCGGTCCCCGACGGAACCGGCTCGGCGACGGCCACCGCGACGGTCTCCGGCGTCACGCGCCCGATGGCCTCGGTGCAGGCCTGGGTCGAGATCGACCATCCCGAGCCGGGGCAGCTTCGGGTCACTCTGATCGGGCCGGACGGGACCTCCGCCGTGCTGCGCGACCAGACGGGGGAATCCGAGCACCCAATCAACGCGATCTACGGAAAGACCGACGCCCCGGCGCAGTCCTTCGGGGTCTTCGCCGGCAAGCAGGCCAACGGGACCTGGACGCTGAAGGTCGAGGACCTCGTCGCGGGCACCGCCGGGCGCATCCGCGCCTTCTCGATCACGGTCATCCCCGGCCAGCCGATCGAAGCGATCCCGCCGGCGGTGGACGGCCGCACGCTTCCCGTCGTCGCGCACACGCCGGGCACCAAGCTCTTCTTAAGCGACGTGCGCCTCTACAACCCCGGACCCGTGCCGAAGACCTTCTCGCTCTACTACGTCGGCGCGGGCCAGACCGGGGCGACGGCGTCCAGGGACGTCCGCACCGTCAACCCCGGCCAGGTGCTCGCGTTGAACGACGTCGTCGTCACCGAGTACGGCTTCCAGGACTCGATCGGTCAGATGACGGTCACCGGGCCCGACACGAACTTCATCACGACGAGCCGCGCCTACAACGTCAGCGACAACGGGACCTTCGGTCTCTTCATCCCGGGACTCCGAACCTCCGGCGGCCTCGCGCTGGGCGGCGGAACCGCTACCGCCAACGGCCTCGCGCAGACCTCGGGCTTCCACACGAACGTCGGGTTCACCGAGGTGTCGGGCTTCCCCGTGACCGTGCACATGGACCTCTTCGACGGAAACGGCGCGCTGCTCGCGTCGAAGGAGTCCGCGACGGGCCCGTATACCTCCGTCATCATTCCATTCATCATCAGCGACCGGGGCCTCCCCTCGACGTCGAACTTCCGCGTGGACTTCCGCGTCGTGAGCGCGACCGGGCGGGCGGTGCCTTTCGCGACCTACGTGGACAACGCGACCGGAGACGGCAGCTACCAGTCGCCGATCAATCCGCCCCTCTCCGCCGACGACGTGATCGTGGCCCAGACCTCGCACGTCACCGGCGCCAACAGCGACTTCTTCAGGACCGACCTGAACATCACCAACCTCGACGCGGTCCCCGTCAACGTGACGGTCTCGCTCCTTCCCCTGCTCCTGACGGGAAGTCCGGGACCGCCGCGGGTGTACACGATCGCTCCCGGCCAGACGCTCGAGCGCCTCGACATCCTCGCGACGGAGTTCGGCCTCGGCGATCCGTCCGCCGCGGGCCTGCGCATCCATCCGAGCACGGCCGCGAAGCTCGCCGTCTCGACGCGCACCTACGTGACCAAGTTCGGAGGGACCTTCGGCTTCTCCGTTCCGGGCGTGGCGGCCTCCACGGCCATCGGCCTGGGGACGACGGCGACCGTCATCCAGCTCGATCAGACCTCCGCGTCCAACGGCTACCGCTCCAACTTCGGCTTCACCGAGGTCGCGGGCGCGAGCGCCGTCGTGCGCGTCACCGTGCGCAGCGGCGACACCGGCGGCATCCTCGGAACCAAGAGCTATACGGTCAACGCCAGCTCTTCGTTCCAGACCAACGTGCAGGACATCCTGGGCGCCGGCGCGACGGCGAGCAACATCTACCTCCAGTTCACCGTGGACTCCGGCGCCGGCCGCGTCCTCCCCTACGGGGCCGCCGTGGACAACAAGGCCGGCGACGCCATCTTCATGCTCGCGGAGTAGCTCCTCGAGGATTCCGGACAGGCCTCCGGAAGGTAGAATTTCCGGCGGTGGGCGGAGAGACTCCTTCGGGTTCCAGACCGGCGGGCGTTCTCAGGCCGTGGCAGCGCAGGCTCTACGGGCTGCTGCTGATCCCGCTGGGATTGATCGCGGCCAACGCGATTTACCTCTACGCGTTCACCCGCGACACGGCGTTCTTCTACGTGATGCTCCTGGCGCACCTGGCGCTGGGGACGCTGATCGCGATCCCGTTCTTCGTCTTCGCGATCACCCACGCCAGAAGGATGATCCGGATGTGGAACAGGAGGGCCAAGATCGCCGGCCTTTCGATCTTCACGCTCGCCATCGTGGTCGTCTCGACCGGGATCCTGATGACGGTCAAGGGCGCGACGCTGAACAACCGGGCCGTCTGGCTCGCGCACGTTCTCGCGAGCCCCCTAGCGATCGTCGCCTTTATCCTTCACCGCCGCGCGCACACCCACAAGCTCCAGTTCCGCCGGTTCTTCGCGTGGGGCGGCGCGGTCGCCGTCTTCCTCGCGGCGATGGGCATCGTGGCGAAGCTCGAGAAGCCGCCCAGGCGGATCGTCAACGTCAACGGCGACACCGTCTTCTTCCCGTCCTACTCGGAGACCTTCGACCAGGGCCTTCTGGACGGCAAGAAGCTCGCGGCCAACGATTACTGCCAGCAGTGCCACCCGGACTCCTTCCACCAGTGGGAACGCTCGGCGCACCGCTTCTCCTCGTTCAACAACCCCTTCTACCGGAAGAGCGTCGAGCTGATGGCCGACCGCGTCGGGCGGGAGCGGACGAAGTGGTGCTCCGGCTGCCACGATCCCGTCGTCCTCTTCACCGGCCAGATGGGCGCGGCGACCCAGGCGAAGTTCTCCTACGACTCGTGGGAAGCGCAGCAGGGGTTGACCTGCATGTCCTGCCACTCGATCGCCGAGATCAAGGACCTGCGCGGCAACGGCTCCTACGTCATCGAGGAGGCCAGGCAGTACCCCTTCGCCTTCACGAAGAACAGGACGCTCGCGGCGGTCAACCGGTTGCTCATCCGCATGGAGCCCGCGCTTCACCGGAAGACCTTCCTGAAACCGTTCCACCGCACACCGGAGTTCTGCTCGACGTGCCACAAGGTCGAGCTGATCCCGGCGCTCAACAGCTACCGGTGGCTGCGCGGGCAGAACCATTACGACACCTGGTACGACTCGGGCGTCTCGGGACGCGCGGTCCGCTCCTTCTACGATCCGCCGCAGGCCAGGGCCTGCCGCGACTGCCACCTGCCGCCCTACCGCTCCGACGAGTTCGGCAACAAGAAGGGGCAGCTCCACGATCACCTGTTTCCGGCCGCCAACACGGCCCTTCCCTTCATCCGCGGCGACAGGAAGACCCAGGAGGCGATCGCGAAGTTCCTCCAGAACAAGGTCCTGACGGTGGACCTCTTCGCGATCCGGCGAGGGGACGAGATCGCCGTCATCGGCGAGGACCCTCCGGCCGTCAAGCCGGGCGAGGCGCTCGACCTCGAGGTCGTCGTGCGCACCCGCGGCGTCGGCCACCCGTACACCAACGGGACCGCGGACTCCAACGAAACCTGGGTCTCGCTCGAGGGAGCGGATGCCAGGGAGAAGTTCTTCCGCAGCGGGGTCCTGGATTCGTCGGGGCGCCTCGATCCGGCGGCCGACATGCTCTCCCTGCTGGCGATCGACCACGACGGCCAGCACATGGACCGGCGGCAGCCGCAGGACATCCACGTCCCGCTCTACAACAATGGCATCGGTCCCGGCGCGGCGCGCCTCGTCCATTACCGCGTGAAGGTCCCCGACTCCGCCTCCGGCTCGATCTCCCTGACGGCCGGCGTCCACTACCGCAAGTTCTCTCGCGACTACACGACCTTCTCCCTCGGCGCGTCCTCGCCCTCGCTGCCCGTGACGACGCTCGCCAGCGACACCGTCGTTCTGCCCGTCGCGGGATCGAGTCGCGAGTCCCGCGGGCCCGCCCTCCCGAGTCCCGATGCCAAACGCGGCAACCCCGACCCGCCCTGGCTGCGCTGGAACGACTACGGAATCGGCCTCTTCCTCCAGGGCGACTACAAGGGGGCGGCCCGCGCGTGGACGCGCGTCGCGGAGCTCGCCGCGGACAAGCCCGACGGGCCTCTCAACCGCGCGCGCGCCGAGATCGCGGAGGGCCGCCTCGAGAACGCCAAGAGCTCGCTGATGGAGGCCGACAAGCGGCGGCCGGGATGGGGCAAGACGGCCTTCTTCCGCTCGATCGTCGCCAAGGAAGAGGGGCGGTTGGACGACGCCGAGCGCGACCTGAAGTCCGTCCTCGGCAAGTTCCCGCTCGACCGGGTGGCGTGGAACAACCTCGGCTCGATCGAGTGGCTGGCCGGCCGCTACCCTCAGGCGATCGAGGCGTACCGCAAGACCCTCGCGATCGACTCCGAGGACCTGAACGCGCACTACAACCTGATGCGCGTCTACCGCGCGCTCGGAGACAAGCAAAGAGCGTCGTTCCACGAGGCCTCGTACCGGCGTTACAAGGACGACGAAACCGCTCGGGCGATCGCGGCCGACTACCGCCGCGGCAACGAGTGGGACAACCGGGAGTCGCAACCGATTCACGTCCACTCCGAGGCGGAGCCTCCGCCCGCGGCGGCGCCTTCCTGGGTCGCCTCGATCGGCCCCAAGGGCTACCAGACCGACATGGGATACCTGACCCGCGCGCACCCGCCCATCGTCCGGGAAGCGCGCGACGCCTACGGCGAGAAGAAACCCGCCGCCTCACGCCCCTCCGCCGGCGGAAAACCCTATTCGGCTCCCTAGACAAACATCGCCCCTGTCATCCTGAGCGAAGCGAAGGACCTACTCCGTTGAGCCGGGAGACGGTGAAGTGGTGCGGGCAAGCCGCCGCCCTTCTCGCTCTTCTACTCGCCGCCGCCTGCCGACGCGCCGCGGAAGCCCCCGAACCGGCCCCCGCGATCCCTCCCGCTCCCACTCCCGTTCCCGCGGTGCGCTTCGAGGAGAAGGCCGAGGCCGTCGGGATCCGCTTCACCCACGTCAACGGCGCCCGGGGGGCGAAGTGGATGCCCGAGACGATGGGCGGCGGCGTCGCGGTCCTCGACTACGACGGTGACGGCCGCCCGGATCTCCTTTTCGTATCCAGCTCGTACTGGCCCGGAGATCCCCGGGCCGGAGACCAGAAGTCCTCGCTGGCGCTCTACCACAACGAGGGCAACGGCCCCGACGGCCTGCCGCGCTTTCGCGAGGCGACTCGCGAGGCCGGCCTGGAGAAGGTCTTCTACGGCATGGGCGCCGCCGTGGGAGACTTCGACAACGACGGCCGCGACGACGTCTACGTCACCGCTCTCGGGAGGAATTACCTCTTCCACAACACCGGCGGCCGCTTCGAGGAGGTCGCGGCGAGGTCCGGAGTCGCCGACTCGGGCTGGGGAACTTCCGCCGCGTGGTTCGACTACGACGGCGACGGCCTTCTCGACCTCTTCGTCTGCCGGTACGTGGAATGGACGCCGAAGGGGGACCTCTTCTGCACGCTCGACGGAAAGACGAAGTCCTACTGCACTCCCGAGCGCTATCCCGGCACCTCTTCGCACCTCTACCGGAACCTGGGCGGCGGCCGTTTCGAGGACGCGACGAAGAAGGCCGGCGTCTGGAACACGAACCAGAAGGCGCTGGGAGTCGCCCCGTACGACTTCAACCACGACGGCCGCGTGGACTTTCTGGTCGCCAACGACACGGCCCCCAACAACCTCTACCGCAACAAGGGCGACGGAACGTTCGAGGACGTCGGTGTCGAGGCGGGCGTCGCGGTGGACGAGGCCGGGCGCTCGCGCGGCGCGATGGGCGTCTCCTGGGGCGACACGAAGAACGGCAAGGGGGTCAGCCTCGCGATCGGCAACTTCTCCAACGAGCTGAAGTCGCTCTACTGGACCGAAGCGGGCGACGTCTTCCTCGACGAGTCCCCGAGAAGCGGCGTGGGACCGACGTCGCTCCTCTCGCTGACATTCGGGCTCTTCTTCTTCGACGCAGACCTCGACGGCCGCCTCGACCTCTTCCTCGCCAACGGGCACGTCGAGCCGACGGTCCAGCAGGTCCAGAAGGACGTTGCATACAGGCAGCCGCCCATCCTGTATCTCAACCGGGGAGGCGAGAAGTTCGCGGCCGCGCGCTCGGAGGGGCTGGGCGAGCCGCTGATCGGCCGCGGCGCGGTTTTCGC
>DATFWF010000146.1:0-2523 GCA_035259605.1 Thermoanaerobaculia bacterium | reverse complement strand
CGCGGCGGGAAGAACCGACGCGGGCGTCCACGCCGAGGGCCAGGTCGTGCACTTCGACCTCGCCCGCCGGCGTGAGCCGGACCGGGTCCGCGACGGGGTCAACGCGCATCTCCCCCCGGACGCCAGGCTGCTCTCCGCTGCCGAGGCCGCTCCGGACTTTGACGCGCGCCGCGACGCCGCATGGAAGGAGTACCTCTACCGCTGGAGCCGCGCCCGGGCGGTGCCGCCGCGCGAAGCCCCGTTCGTCGCCCCGATCTCGCCGAAGGCGAATCCCGCGTTGATGCGCGAGGCGGCCGCGTTCCTGCCGGGCCGCCGGGACTTCGGCGTCTTCGGCGTGCGCCTGCCCGCGGAGGAATCCACCGTCCGGGTGCTCCACTTCGTCCGCATCGACGAGGACGAAGACGAAATCCGGGCTCTCTTCCGCGGCGAAGCCTTCCTGCGGGGCATGGTCCGCTCCATCTGCGGAGTCCTCGCCGACGCGGCCCGCGGCCGCGTCCCGCCGGAACAGGTCCGCCTGCTCCTGGAGACAGGGGATCGCGCGCACCTATCCCCCAAGGCCCCCGCCGCCGGCCTCACCCTCCTGCGCGTCCATTACGAATGATTGGTGATTTGGGAAAGCCGTCGTTTCTCGCCCTGTTCACAAATCACAAATCACAAATCACAAATCCGGCTAAACTGAATCCGTGATCGACAAGGACAACGTAGCGGCCCCCGGCACCCCGGAAAGGGATCTGCTCGATGAGATCGACCTGGCCCGCCTCCCGCGCCACGTCGCCATCATCATGGACGGCAACGGCCGCTGGGCGCGGCAGCGTGGCTCGCCGCGCGTCGAAGGGCACCGCGCCGGGATCGCTTCGGTGCGGGAGACCGTCGAGACGTGCGCTCGCCTGGAGCTCGACGCGCTGACGCTCTACGCCTTCTCGGTCGAGAACTGGAAGCGGCCGCGTTTCGAGATCGTCACGCTGATGTCGCTGCTGAAGGAGTACCTGAACCGCGAGCTGGCGAATCTCCTGAAGAACGACATTCGCTTCCGGGTCGTCGGCCGGATGAACGAGCTCGACGCCTCGGTCCAGAAGGAGCTCTCCAAGGGCCTCGCCGCGACCTCTTCCTGCCGAGGCATGACGTTCAACATCGCGCTGAACTACGGCGGCCGCACCGAGATCGTGGACGCCTGCCGCTCGCTCGCCAACGACGTTGGGTCGGGAAGGCTCACGCCCGAGCAGATCGACGAGGAGACACTGGGCTCGCGTCTGGGCACGGCGGGCCTCCCGGATCCCGACCTCCTCATCCGGACGAGCGGCGAGATGCGGGTCTCGAACTTCCTCCTCTGGCAGATCGCCTACAGCGAGATCTGGGTGACGCCGACCCTCTGGCCGGACTTCCGCAAGCGCCACCTCTTCGAGGCGATCCTGGACTTCCAGAAGCGCGAGCGCCGCTACGGCGGCGTCATCGAGGAGCGCCGGACACCCGGAGAAGCCGCGGGTTGACGGCTCGCCCGTGGCCTTGAAGCGGGAGGCCGCGGCGGCGGTCGCGATTCCGATCGTCCTCGGCATCTTGTTCTTTACGCCGCCGATCTTCTTTTACCTGCTCGTCGCGCTGATCACCCTGGGCGCGCTGTGGGAGTTCTACAGGATCGCCGAGAAGACGGGACATCCGGTCGCGAAGACCGTCGGGATGGGCGGGGGAGCGCTGCTGTTCCTCGCCGCGCCCGGGTTCTTCCCCGTCCTGCCGCCGCGGGAGATCCACCTGATTCTCGTCGTCGGCCTCGTCGCGATTCTCTCCGCTTTCGCCGAGCTCGCCTCGTCCGTGGACGTCGGTTGGGCGCTCGCGGGAGCCGGCTCCACCGTGCTGGGCCTCCTGATCGTCGCGCTTCCCGCGATCGCGATGATGGCCATTCGCGAGGTCACGCCCCGCGGGGTCCTCTTCCTCTTCCTGATCGTGTGGGGCTGCGACTCCTTCGCCTACTACGTCGGCAAGAACTTCGGCCGCCGCAAGCTCGCCCCCATCGTCTCGCCCAAAAAGACCTGGGAAGGGACGATCGGCGGCCTCGCCGGCGCGGCTCTCGTCGGCGCGGCTGCCGGGACGTGGTGGGTCCTCCCCGAGCTGGGGACCGCGCGGGGAGCGCTGGCAGGCGCCCTCGCTTCGTCGGCCGGGCAGGTCGGCGACCTCGTCGAATCTCTCTGGAAGCGCGGTGCCGGCGTGAAGGACTCGGGCGTGTTTCTTCCGGGCCACGGCGGCTTCTACGACCGGATTGATTCGCTGCTCTTCGCCGCCCCGGTCCTCGCACTGTTCGTCGGCCACATGTGATGTGGTGCGCGCGGCGCCCGCAGGCCGCCGCTATAATTCGCGGTTTCCTATGAAAAGGCTTTCGGTCCTCGGCTCTACCGGCTCGATCGGCCAATCGGCGCTGGACGTCGTTGACGCGTTTCCAGACCGCTACAAAGTCGTCGCGCTCGCCGCGGGAAAATCGGTCGAAAAGCTCGCGGAGCAGGCGGCGCGTCACCGGCCCGAAGTGATCGCCGT
>DATFWF010000145.1:0-7012 GCA_035259605.1 Thermoanaerobaculia bacterium | reverse complement strand
GGGGAAGGTCAGGTTCGGGGCGAGGCGCCACAAATCGTCGGCGAGCTCCCGGGAGAGGCCGGCGTCGTCTCCGCGGTCGCGGAGCTCTTCCTGGAGGCGGAACCAGTCGCGGTACGCAGCGGTCGGGTTCTCGGCGAAAGCGCGTCGGAAATGGGGAAGGATCTGCTCGCGGTCACCGTCCACGGCAGCAACGATATGACGACGCCGCCTTGACCCGCGGCGAGGGCCGCAGTATTCAGAACCGGGCGCAGCCTCCGCCCATGCGCATGGCGCTTGCGCCGTCCGTCACTTTGACCAGGGTCCGCCTCTCATTGGGGAGAGCGGAAAACTGGCGCGGGAGGGGCCAGCCCGGGTCAGCGGTTCTTGAGCGGTGGCGTCGGGGTCGGGGTCCAGGTCACCGCGGGGCGGAAGGGAACGTCCTCTCCCTCGTAGTACACCCCGGGCTTTCGAGTCGGCGTGGGGCGGGTCGTGACCACCTTCTCGGGCGCTGGCATCGTCGCCGTCGGAGGCACGGCGGTCGCGGTCGGAGGCGGAGCCGAGGTCGGCGTCGGCGGGATGGCCGTCGGAGTCGGCGGCACGCGGGTGGCGGTCGGAGGTGGAGCGGTCGCGGTGGGCGCGGGAGGCGCCGGGGTCGCCGCGGAGCGCGCTGCCGCGGCGGTCGGCTTCGGAGTGGCCGGGGCGGGAGCGGCGGCTGCGGGAGCCGCCGCGGCCGGGGACGGGGGACGCGGAACCGGCGTCGCCGTGGCGGCGGGGCGCGGCCGGGTCGGTGTTGCGGTCGAGGGCTTCTCTTCGTAGAGGACGCCGGGCGACCGGTCGTAGGTCTTCGGAGGCGCGGGGGCGACCGGAAGCGGCGTCTGAGTGGGCGCCGCCGGACGGGGAGTCGGCGGCGCCGGGGTGGGAGTCGGCGGCGCAGGTGCGGGCGTGGAAGTGGGAAGGGGGGTCGCGAACTTTGCCACCGTCACCTTCGTCGTGGTGCAGGCGGCAGCCGCGAGGAGCAGCGCTGCGACGGCTGCCGTCGCGACGACTCGCTTCATCGCGTGGAGCCTAGCACTTCCCTCCTCGGCATCGACGGCTCACGGCCGGGCGACCGACCAGTACAGGGAGTTGAAGATGAAGGGGAAGGTAGCCAGGGTCTGCGCGCGGTTCTGCGGGCGGAAACCCAGGAGCACGATCTTTCCCTTTCCGTACGTCAGCGCGACGGCGGCGGTGCGTCGGGCGAGGCGGTCCTCGCCGTGGATCCAGCCGGACATCAGGATGTCGCGCGGCGCCTCGGGGTACGCCGCGAGAACCCAGCGCTCCATCTCCGCGCCGGGAAGCTGCGTCGCGAAAGCGACCGGCGTGTCGTAGAAGACCGGGATCTCCGCCGGCAGTCCGTAAGTCACGGGATGGTCCTGCGTCACCTTCACGCGCAGAAGTGAACCGGGACAGGAGAAGTCGTCCGGACGAGAACGCGCGAGCGTGTTGCGGACCGGAACGTTGAATTCCTCCGCGACGTAATCCGACGCCGCCGCGAAAGCGACGAGCGTCCCGCCGTTCTCGACGAATTCCTTCAGGCCCTTCGCGCCCTCCTTCTCGAGCCCGCCCGCGTACTCCGGCGGAAGGTCGGCGAAATAGCGCATCTCCCCTTCCTCGCGCCGCGGCTTGCCCGAGGACATCGTCTCCTTCTCGACGTTGGGAAGCACGATCGCGTCGAACTTCTCGTTCAACTTGCCCGCCTTGACCGTCTTGTTGTCGAGGGATTTCGGATCGAAGCCGTACTGCTCGAGGACCCAGCGCGTCCAGCCCTCGTCCATCGAAGCGGCCCACGGCTTGTAGAGGCCCACGCGGGGCGCCTGGAGTTTTTCGACTCCGGCCGGATTGCCCGACAGCGCGGTCCAGGAGACTCCCGTCTCCGCCGCCGCGTTGCCCGCGGCCTTCGCCGCCGAAGCGTCGAGCACGAAAGTCCCCGCCGGAAGGCGCTTGTCGCCGGAGTTGAACGGCGCGCGCGCGATCGAAACGGATCCCTGGCCGCGGAGCGCCGCGTTGACCACCTTGAAGTTCTCGGGGCTTCCGGGGGCGATCGCGACGGCTCCGCCGCCGGCCGTCTTCGCCGCCGGCTTCCACGCGAAGGGCTTGAGTCCCGAGGGAATCGCCGCTCGCTCGACGGTGACGCCCATCATCAGCGGCAGCGTCCACGCGGTGACGTCGTAAGGGCGCACGATGTCCTTGCCCGCGACGAGCTTGACCTCCGGGTATCGCTGTTCCGAGAACATCTCCTCGACAAAACGGCCGTAGGGCTGGGCCAGCGGGATCCAGACATCGCCGTTGTCCGCGGCTTTCACCTCGACGCCGTGCTCGTCCATCAGCCTCGCCAGCCGCAGCGCCGCGGGGTGGTCGCGCTGCGCCGCGGGGATCCGGTACGCGTCGCTGGCGGGAAACGTCCCGATCGCCGCGCGCGCCCGGGCCACCATGTCGCGCAGGAAATCCTCGCGGCGGTCCGAGCAGGATTCGAGCAGGGCGTCGGAGGCGATCCGCTCGTAGTCCATGATGTCGCGCAGCCGCCATTTCCCTCCGGGCCACGGGTTGGGGAAGTTGGTCTGCGCGCCGTACTCGACCAGGCCCTTGCGGCCGCCGGCGAGCTCTCCGGCGGGAAGCTCGATCGGCGTCGCCATCCGCGCCGACGCGACCTCGGTCAAGAGCCCCGAGATGTTCTTGTACCAGGCGGTGTTCTTCGTCCCGCCGGGCCAGTAGGCGTCGTAGGAAAAGCCGTAGATGACGCCGGACTTCCCGTTCTGCTCCAGGCGCAGGGCCATGTTCGTTCCGATGACGTTGACCTCGCGCCAGACGAGCGGATGGATGGTCGTGTCCACCGGGTCCGCGTACGGCGGCACGAAGATGCGCGGCCCGTTGGATCCCATCTGGTGCTCGTCCAACCACACCTGCGGGAACCACTCCTTGTAGACGGCCCGCGTCAGGGCCTGCGATTCCTTCTGCGTCAGCATGTACCAGTCGCGGTTGTCGTCGTGCCCCACGTAGTGGTGGTAGAGCCAGGGCATCCGGCTCCCCTCGAACTTCGTGCCCAGGTTCTTTCGGTACCACTCCGTCTCCATGATCTGGCCGTCGGGGTTGAGCGACGGGACGAGGAGCAGCACGACGTCGTTCAACCGCTTGACGGTCGCGGCGTCCGTCGCCGTGGCCAGGGCGTGAGCCCACTCCATCGCCATCTGCGAGGCGCCGATCTCGGTCGAGTGGATATTGCAGGTGACGAGGAGGACGAGCTTGCCTTCGTGGGCGAGCTTCTGCGCGTCCGCGTCGGAGAGTCCCCGCGGGTCCGCCAGCCGCCGCGCGGTCTCCTTGATGTGCTTCAAGTTCCGGATGTTCTCCTCGGAGGAGAGGACCGCCAGGAACATGTCTTCGCCGAGCGTCGTCTTTCCGAGGACCTCGATCTCGACGCGCGGCGAGGCGGCCTTCAGGGCCTGGAAGTACTTGGCGATCTGCCGGTAGTCGGCGAGCTTCTTGTCGGCGCCGACCTCGAACCCGAGGAACTCCGAGGGCGTCGGGGCCTTCGCCGCGAGGGCGATCGCGGAGCAGGCGGCAAGCAGGCAAACGGCGAGCGCGGTCCGAGAAAGAGACTTCATTGTTCGGCCTCCAGATTGTTGCGGGGTAGAGTTTATCCTCCTTGACGAGCTTCGAGCGGCTGAAGTCGACGCTGGCGCTTCGCTTCTGGTCCCTGGTCAATATCCGGCTCATCGCCTGGGTCCGTCCGCGGGTCGTCGATCTGACGCCGGAGCGATGCGAGATCGTCGTGCCCCTGAACCGGCGGACGAGAAATCACCTCCGGTCCATGTACTTCGGCGTGCTCTGCACCGGCGCGGACGCGGCTGGAGCCCTGATCGCTCTCCAGGCCACGAGGAGGGCCGGAGGCTCGATCGCCGTCGTCTTCAAGGACGTCCAAGCGGAGTTTTTGAAGCGCGCCGAATCCGACGTCCACTTCGCCTGCGAGCAGGGGCGGGAGATCCTCGCCCTGATGGAGAAGGCCGCGGCCTCGGGCGAGCGCGAGAACCTTCCGCTTCACGTGACCGCGACGGTGCCGAAGCTCCTGGGCTCCGAGCCGGTCGCCCGGTTCACGCTGACGCTTTCGGTCAAGCGCCGCTAAAGAACCTTTGCCTCCGGCAGCAGTCCGACCATAATCGCCCCAGGGGGCGATTCCTATGGTCGGCAAGAAGATCGCCGTGATCGGGGCCGGGAACATGGGAACCGCGTTGCTTCGGGGAATCCTGGCCTCGGGGTGGGGCTCGAAGAAAAACCTGATCGCCTCGCACCCGAAACGCTCGAAGGCGATCGCTCTGGCCGCCGAGCTCGGCATCACGGTCACCGAGCAGAACGACAAAGCCGTCCGGCAGGCGGACATCGTCGTTTTCGCCGTCAAGCCGCAGATCCTGGAGTCCGTCCTGGAGGAAACCCGGCGCGCCCGCCGCCGCGACGCGCTCGTCATCTCGATCGCCGCCGGATTCCCGACCGCGCGCATCGAAGCGGCTCTCCGCGGCGCGGTCCCGGTCGTAAGGGCGATGCCGAACGTGGCCGCGGTCGTGAGGGCCAGCGCGACGGTCCTCTGCTCGGGCCGGCACGCGGGGGCCGGGCATCGCGCCGACGCCCGCCGGATCTTCGAGTCGATCGGGACGGTCGTCGAGCTGCCCGAGTACCAGCTCGACGCCGTGACGGGGCTTTCCGGATCCGGACCGATGTACGTCTTCCAGATCCTCGAGGGTCTATCCGACGCCGGCGTGCGCGTGGGTCTTTCCCGCGACGTCTCCGCGGCGCTGACGGTCCAGACGCTGATCGGAGCGGCAAGGATGGCCCGGGAGCTGAAGACTCACCCCGCGGTGTTGAAGGACTCCGTCACGTCCCCGGGCGGGACCGCGATCGCCGCCCTCCACAGCCTGGAGAGAAACCGCCTGCGGGCAATTCTGATGGACGCCGTCGAGGCGGCGACCGCGCGCTCGAAGGAGCTGGGCCGCGCTGCCGCCATGCCCGCCGCAGTGACGCCGGCGGAGAAACCCGCCCGGAAACGCTGAGGCGATCCGGATCGCCTACAGGGTCCGGACGTATTGCGCGGCGTCCTGCTTCCAGACGATCACGCCGCAGAAGCGGTCTCCCTCGGGGCAGACAGGGCGGACGCCGGCGTGGTGGCGGAGCGTGCAGGGCGGGAGCAGCCACGGGCCGATCCGCGGATTGACCTCGCGGATCTGGAGCGCCTCGTCCAGCGACGCTCGCCAGATCTCCTCCTGCGCGTTGTAGCAGAGGCGCATCGCGAACTTGTGGTGGAGGTTCAGCAGATCCGCCGACTCGGTGAAGCGGATTGCGACGGCGTTGGGGAGAAGGTACGCCGCATACTCGTCGGCGACTCCGCGGGAGCGCAGCGAGGCGATCGCCTCCCAGGTCCTCTCCATGGTGGCCCGGTAGAGATCCGCCGCTTCGGGCACTTCGGCGACGAGCATGGGGACGATGTAGTCCGGGTCGTCGGATAGGTATGCGGGCAGCGCGGGCCGCGAGGCGGGCGTCATGCGGTGGCGCTGGTCCTGGCTGTCGGCCGTGTGCGAGAGCTTCTTGCGGAACGTGTAGGAAGGGTGGAAGAGCGCGCGTGAGAGCTTGCCGTGAGTCGTCAGCGTCAGCGTCTCGCCGAGAAGCGGGTTCTTCGCCGGGTCGAGAGCCAGGCGGATTGCGTCGCCGTCGGAGAGCGCGGCGCGCGAGAGGCCGAGGATCTCCCGAACCGACGATGCGAGGACTTCCTCGTTGTTCGCCTTCCAGTCCACGAGACGGGAGACCCGGCCGGAAAGCTCCCGGTCGAACTCGCGCCGGAACTCGCCGTCGGAGCCGGCCGGCCGGATCGCCTGGAAGAGCGCGAACTCCGGCGTCTCCTCGAGCGGCAGCGGATCCTGGAGCACCGCCTCGTAGAGCGGGTCGTGGCGAAGGACCTCCTCGACCATCCGCCCGACGACCTCCCGCTGCTCGGTCGGCGCGTCGAAGGACTCGCAGAGGCGCCGGTAGCGGAAGAGCGTGATCCCCGAAACCGTGTGGTAGAGGTAGGCGAAGGTCGCGACCGGCAGGACGTACCTCGCGATCTCCTGGGCCCGCTTCTGGACCGCGCCGGCGAACTTGCGCCGCCCGTCTCCGCGCGTCCGGCCCGGGAAGATCCCGAAGTACCTCTCGCCCGCCAGCGGCGTCAGCAGCTCCGTCAGCCTCTGGTAGGCGCTCTGCTGCGCGATCGCCGTGGCTTCGAAGAGGTCCCTCTCCGGCGGCCCCATCGGCGGCACCGCGTAGTTGCCCCCCTTGACCTCGACGTACCTCTGCGAGACCTGCTCGGAGTTGTAGAAGGGGTGGCTGTGGAGAAACGACCAGAGAAACTGCCGCGACACGTTCTCCAGCGCGAACTGGAAGTGCGCGTGCTGGAAGGTCGTGTGGTGCCCCGCCGCGTAGATGGATTTCGCCAGCGCGTCGCGCCGCTCGGGACGCGCCGAGGCCTGGTCCTCGGTCACGATTCCCTTGGCCGAGTAGCAGGTCCGCGCAGTCGCGACGACGTTCTCGAACGGCCTCTCGAACGCGTGCACGAGCCGCACCTTCGGCGCCGGCGAGGTGAACCCGAATGACCTGTCCGTCCGGGGAAGGCTCGACATCGGTGATCCGATTCTAGCCCCGCGGCTCGGCGGCTCGATAGCGCAAGCCGTCAGGCGATTCGGTGGAGGAAGGGGTCGGAGTGGAGGCCCGGGGGAATGATCGGGATGGCGAGGACGTGGCACGGCGCGGAGGAGGCGAGGCGGGAAGCGAAGCTCCACGGGAGGAGCCGCGCGAGGCCTCTTCGCGGATAGGAGCCGATGACGATGAGATCGGCGTTGTTCTCGCGAGCGGCCTGCACGATCGCCTTGCGCGGGACGCCGCGCAGCACCAGGGGCCAGGCGGGGACGAGCTGCCGCCGCGCCTTTTCGACCAGCGGCTGGAGCATCCGGGCGGCCTCGGTCCGCAGGTTCTCATCCCA
>DATFWF010000144.1:0-9573 GCA_035259605.1 Thermoanaerobaculia bacterium | reverse complement strand
TCACGTCCACGCGCAGCGCGCTGGCCACGAACTCGCGGCCCTCGATGCGCCCGTCGATGAAGTTCATGCTCGGCGCGCCGAGGAAGCCGGCGACGAACATGTTGGCCGGCCGGCCGTAGACCTGCGACGGCGTGCCGATCTGCTGGATCCGGCCGCCCTTCATCACCGCGATGCGGCTGGCCAGCGTCATCGCCTCGACCTGGTCGTGCGTGACGTAGACCATCGTCGAGCGGATGGCGAGGTGGAGGCGCTTTAACTCCGTGCGCATATGAACGCGGAGCTTCGCGTCCAGGTTGGAGAGCGGCTCGTCGAAGAGGAGCACGCCCGCCTGCCGGCACAGCGCCGCGCCGACCGCGACCCTCTGGCGCTGGCCTCCCGAGAGCTGACGAGGCTTCCGGTTCAACTGCTCGGTCAGGCCGAGGATCGCGGCGACCTCCTTGACCCGGGCGTCGATCTCGGCCTTCGGGGTGCCCCGCAGCCGGAGCGAGAAGGACATGTTCCTCGCGACCGTCATGTGTGGATAAAGGGCATAGCTCTGGAAAACCATCGCGATGTCGCGGTCCCGCGGGGCCAGGTGCGTGACCGAGCGGCCGCCGATGCGGATGTCGCCGTTGGTGACCTCTTCGAGGCCCGCGATCATCCGGAGCGTCGTCGTCTTCCCGCACCCGGACGGCCCGACGAGGACCAGGAATTCCTGGTCCCGGACCCTCAGGTCGATGCCGGCGACCGCCACGACGTCGCCGAAGCGCTTCTCGACCTTCTCGAGGACGACGTCAGCCACGGCTCACAGAAAAAGAAACGGCGGGCCCTCTCGAGGAAGGCCCGCCGCTTCGGAAGCGGTTTTGTTTAGACGGCACGAAGCTTCTGCTCGGCCTCTTCCATCGCGACGCGCGGATCCTTGCCCTTGCAGACCTCCGCGAACATCGTCGGCACGATGAACTTCGCGTACATCGAGGTCGCGGTCTTGGTCATCGGGCCGGGGAAGCCGATGAACTTGACGTACTCCTGGTAGTCCTGGAGAAGCTGGAGCTTGGGCTCGGCGCCGATCACCGGCATCGGCTTCTTGAAGAACGTCTTCAGGAAGGGGTGGTTGTATCCCGTCGAGGCTTCCATACCCTTCAGGCCGTCCTTGTTCATGGTGTAGAGGAACTCCTTGGCGAGATCCTGATTCTTCGAGAACGAGTAGATCCCGTAGGACATGGTCCGGGCTCCGCCCACGCGGACGCCCGCCGCGCCGATCGGAGGCTTGACGATCGCGAGGTTCTTGTAAACCTCGGGCTGGTCCTTGGCGGCCGTGCGGTACGCGGAGATCGGGTTGCAGACCATCGAGCCCTTGCCGGAGATGATGAAGCGGTTGTTGGAGGTGTCGTCCCAACTCAGGACCTCGTCGGTCATCGTCTCGGCGAAGAGCTTCGCCCCGAACCGCAGGACCTCGACGATCTCCTTTTTCGCGAACGCGATCTCTCCGGCCGAGTTGAACATGTAGGCCTTGAACGAGTCCATCATCGGAACGAGGTTGTCGTTGGAGTCCGGAGTCTGAGAGACGGGGATCCCGATCGGATATCCGGCCTTCTTCATCTTGCCGCCGATCCGGACGATGTCGTTCCAGGTGGTCTTGTCGGTGTAGTCCTCGCCGACGTCGTTGAAGTACTTGCGGTTGATGATCCAGGGAAAGCTCATGTACCAGTGCGGGATGCAGAGCCACTTGCCACGGACGACGGCGATCGAGGAGGCCTCCGGCATCCAGCCTCCGAACTCCTTCTCGAGCCGCCTGGCGACGTCGGTGACGTCCACCAGCGAGTTCTCGTAGAGCCACGCTCCCGTGCCGTTCAAGTGGAAGATATCGTGCCCGCCTCCGCGCGAGATGTCGGCTGCGATCGCGGTCGGGAGGTCCGGCGTGGCGACGAAGTCCACCTCGACCTTGCACTTGTTCTTCTCGCTGAACTCCTTGGCGTAGGCGTCGAACCACTTGTCGTAGTCGGGAACGAAGTGCTTCCAGTGGACGATCTTGAGCGTGCGCTCCTCCTGCGCCGAGGCGGTGCGCGTGAAGATCGTTGGCGCGGCAAGCGACGCGCCCGCGGCGATGGAGATCTTCAGGAACTCGCGGCGTTGGAGACCCTTGCCCGGCCGGCCTTTCGTCGGATGTTTCATGGTCCTCCTCCACTTGGGAACCGCAAAGCGCGGCCCCGATCTTCGGCGGAATCCCCTCTTACGGTGAAATCCTATGCCACACTGGGCTGCGGGGAGCTACCGAAGACGGACGAGCTAATCGGATCTTGAGCCTGGCGGCGCCGGGGGCATAATGACCGGCTCGTCGCCAGGAGGAGACATGGAGAAGGGGATCCGCGTCGAGGGCCGCGTCCCTCCCGGGGGCGAGGCGATCCTGTCCGCGCCGGCGCTCGCCTTCGTCGAGAAGCTGCACCGGCAGTTCCAGCCCGTACGGCGGGAGCTCCTCGCCGCCCGCGCGAAAAGGCAGGCGGAGTTCGACGCCGGGGCGCTGCCGGCCTTCCTGCCCGGGACCGAGGCCGTGCGCCGGGGGGAGTGGAAGGTCGCCCCGACCCCGAAGGACCTGGAGCGCCGGTGGGTCGAGATCACCGGTCCGGTCGAGCGCAAGATGATGATCAACGCGCTCAACTCGGGCGCGGACGTCTTCATGGCGGACTTCGAGGACTCGCTGTCTCCGACCTGGGACAACGTCGTCGTCGGACAGGCCAACCTCGTGGACGCGGTGCGCCGGCGGATCGATTTCGTCAGCCCCGAGGGGAAGGCATATCGGTTGAACGAATCGATCGCGACGCTCCTGGTGCGCCCGCGGGGCTGGCACCTCGAGGAGAAGCACGTCTCGGTGGACGGGGAGAAGGTCTCGGCCTCGCTCTTCGACTTCGGCCTTTTCTTCTTCCACAACGCCCGCGAGCGGCTGGACCGCGGGACCGGCCCGTACTTCTACCTGCCCAAGATGCAGAGCCATCGCGAGGCGGCGCTCTGGAACGACGTCTTCCTCTTCGCGCAGGAGGCGCTCGGGATCCCGCGGGGGAGCTTGCGGGCGACCGTGCTCATCGAGACTCTGCCGGCGGCTTTCGAGATGGAGGAGATCCTCCACGCCCTTCGCGAGCACGCAAGCGGCTTGAACGCCGGCCGCTGGGACTACCTCTTCTCGACGATCAAGACGCTTCGGCGCCGGCGCGACCTGGTCCTGCCCGACCGCGCGCAACTGACGATGACGGTGCCGTTCATGCGGTCCTATACCGAGCTGCTCGTGGCGACCTGCCACCGGCGAGGGGCGCACGCGATGGGCGGGATGGCCGCCTTCATCCCGAGCCGCAAGGACCGGGAGGTCAACGAGAAGGCGCTCGCGAAGGTCCGGGAGGACAAGCTGCGCGAGTCCGGCGACGGCTTCGACGGGACCTGGGTCGCGCACCCCGACCTCGTCCCGGTCGCACGGGAGATCTTCGAGAAAGCGCTCTCGGGCCGCGCGAACCAGAAGGAGCGCTTGCGAGAGGACGTAACCGCGTCGGCCGGGGCGCTCGTGGACACCCATGTGCCTGGCGGGTCGGTCACCGAGGCCGGCTTCCGGAACAACGTCAGCATTGCCCTCCAGTACTTAAGCTCCTGGCTCTCGGGCAACGGCGCCGCGGCGATCTTCAACCTGATGGAGGACGTTGCGACGGCCGAGATCGCGCGGTCGCAGCTCTGGCAGTGGACGCACAACGGAGCCCGGCTCTCCGACGGGCGCGAGGCGACGGCCGGGCTCTACGAGAAGGTGCGGCAGGAGGAGCTCGCCGGGCTGGGGGGGCCGGGGACAGGGCGGCTGCGCGAGGCGGCGGAGATCTTGGACGGGCTCGTGAAAACCGAGGAGTTCGTCGAGTTCCTGACCTTGCCTGCGTACCGGTACCTGGAGTAAATCCGACCCGTGAATTCGTCCGCCGCCGGCGCGGCCGTCGTCAGCGACATCGCGGAGCGCATCCGCGCGGTCGTTGGCGAGCGCAACTGCATCTCCGACGCGGCGGGGCTGCGGACCTACGAGTGCGACGGGCTGACCGGCTACCGGGTCACGCCCGGCCTCGTCGTCCTGCCCGGCTCGACGGATGAGGTCGCCGAGGTCGTCCGGATTACGCGCGAGGCCGGGATGCCGGTCGTGCCGCGGGGAGCCGGGACGGGCCTCTCCGGGGGAGCTCTGCCGGTTCCCGGCTGCGCCGTCATCGGCCTTTCCCGGATGAAACGGATCCTCGAAGTGGACCTGGAGAACGGCTGGATGCGGGTCGAGCCCGGCGTCGCCAACCTGGACGTCAGCAAGGCGATCGGCCCGGCAGGCTATTACTACGCTCCGGACCCCTCCTCTCAAAGCGTGTGCACGATCGGAGGCAACGTCGCCGAGAACTCCGGCGGCGCGCACTGCTTAAAGTACGGCTTCACGACCAACCATGTCCTCGGGGCCCGCGTGGTGCTCGCCAGCGGAGAGGTGGTAGACCTCGGCGGCCCGGTCCTAGACTCGCCGGGCTACGACCTCCTGGGAATCCTCGTCGGAAGCGAGGGCATGGTCGGGATCGTCACCGAGGTCGTCCTGCGCGTGCTTCGCAAGCCCCAGGCGACGCGGACGTTCTTCGCGACCTTCCCCTCGACCGACGAGGCCGGCAACGCGGTCTCCGCGATCATCGCGTCGGGGATCGTCCCGGCGGCGATCGAGATGATGGATCGCCTCGCGATCGTGGCGGCCAAGGCTGCCACGGGGCTCGCCTGGCCCGACGTCGGCGCGGCGCTGCTGATGGACGCCGACGGCACCGAGGCGGAGGTCGAGTCCACCTCGGAGAACGCGGTGCAGCTCGCTCTCGCCGCGGGAGCGATCGAGGTGCGGCGCCCGCGCGACGAGGCGGAGCGCGCGCTGATGTGGAAGGGGAGGAAGAGCGCGTTCGCCGCCGTCGGCCGGATCAGCCCGAACTACTTCGTCCAGGACGGCGTCATCCCGCGCTCGGAGATCGCGAAGGTCCTCCGCGAGATCGACGAGATGGCGGCGGCCGCCGGGCTGCGCGTCGCCAACGTCTTCCACGCGGGCGACGGGAATCTCCATCCGCTTGTCCTCTACGACGCCAGGGTGCCCGGGCAGGAAGAGGCGGCGGAGAGAGTCGGCGGCGACATCCTGAGGATGTGCGTCCGCTACGGCGGCTCGATCACCGGAGAGCACGGCGTCGGGTCGGACAAGGCGGCGTACATGGCCGACATGTTTTCCGCCGACGACCTGGACACGATGGGGCTCGTGCGCTGCGCCTTCGACCCGGAGTCGCGGTTCAACCCCGGGAAGGTCTTCCCGACGCCGAGGCTCTGCGGCGACCGGCCCGGCCCCTACCGCGCGCACCCGGCGGAGCTGTCGGGGGAGGCGTGGCGGGAATGACGGCCACCGGCGGCTCCGCCTCCCCGACGGACTCGATCCTCGGCGTCGCGCCGAGGACCGTCTACCGCCCGGCGAGCGTCGAAGACGCGGTGGAGACCGTGCGCGCTTGCGCGGTCCGGAACGAGTCGCTGGCCTTCGTGGGAGGGGGAACCGACCTGGAGCTCGGCGCTCCGCCGGAAAGGCTCGACGCGATCCTCCGCACCACCGCGATCGACCGCCTGGTCGAGCACGCGCCCTCCGACCAGATCGCGGTCGTCGAGGCGGGCATGACGCTCGCGGCTTTCCAGTCGGCGGTCGGCGCGCACCGGCAGCGCCTGGCGCTCGATCCGGCGCTTCCCGAGCGCAGGACGATCGGCGGCATCCTCGCCGCCAACGCGTTTGGCCCGCGGCGGGCGAGGTTCGGATCCGTCCGCGACCTGCTGATCGGCATCTCCTTCGTCCGGGCCGACGGCACACCCGCCCGCGGCGGCGGGAAGGTGGTCAAGAACGTCGCCGGATTCGACCTTCCCAAGCTGATGGTGGGCTCGCTCGGGACGCTGGGACTGATCACGACGGCGACGTTCCGCCTCCACCCGCTTCCCGAGGAGGAGACGACGCTGCTCCTTCCCGCCAGAAGCGCCTCGGATGTCCGGGCGCTCGCGTCCGGGATCAAGGACGCGCAGCTCGAGCCTTCCTCGGTGGTGGCGGCGCGGCGGGAGGACGGCGCCTACGACGTCGCGGTGCGCTTCGAGGGATTCCGGGCTGGCGTCGAGGAGCAGCGCGACCGGCTGGCGGCGTCTCTTCGAGGCGGCTCGGCTTCCTGCGAGATCCTGGACGATCCCGCGGCGGGGCGGTTCTGGGGCGCGCACGACGAGCTGCGGTCGGTTCCGCCGCTGCGCGGGAAGCTGGCGGCCCTTCCTTCCCACATCGAGGTTCTCGCGGCGGAGGTCCTGCCGGGGCTGGCGGCGGCGATGCCCGGATTGCGCTTCGCCTGGTACGCGACCCTGGGGCTGGGATTCCTCGGCGCGACACCGGCGGACCCGGCGGACGCGGCCGCGGCGATCCGGTCGGCGCGGGAGAGGCTGGCGGGGCTGGGCGGAACTCTCGTCGTCGAGGCGGCGCCGCAGGCGGTTCGCTCACTGCTGGATGTCTGGGGTCCTCCGCCGGCGGCGCTGCCGCTGATGCGGAGCGTCAAGGACAGGCTGGATCCCGAGCGCCGGCTCGCTCCGGGGCGGTTCGTCGGGGGCATCTAGGAATTGCTGATTGGAGGCAGGGGATCTGTGATCAGCGCCGAAAACGTGACACCGGGCTCCGGTCAATCACAAATCACAAATCACAAATCACAAATCGCGAGCGCGGTCGAGCGCTCGCTCCTCGACGATTGCGTGCACTGCGGGTTCTGTTTGCCGGCGTGCCCGACCTACGCGTCGTGGGGGGAGGAGATGGACTCGCCGCGTGGGCGGATCGACCTGATGCGCGGGCTCTCCGAAGGGAAGATCGCGTGGAGCGAGTCCGTCGCGAAACACTTCGACCGGTGCCTGGGGTGCATGGGCTGCATGCCGGCCTGCCCCTCGGGCGTGAAGTACGACGTCTTGATCGAGCGGACGCGGGCCGAGCTCGAGCGGCGGATCGACCGGTCCGGCGCGGACAAGTTCGTCCGGGAGGCGATCTTCGCTCTCTTCCCGCACCCCCGACGCCTCCGCGCCGCGGCCTTCCTGATGTGGCTCTACGCGGAATCCGGGCTCCAGTCGCTCCTGCGCAGGGTAGGGCTTCTGAAACTTCTCCCGCGCCGCCTCGCCGCGATGGAAGAGCTCCTTCCGCCCGTCACGCTTCACCAGGTCGGCGGCAGCCTGCCCGAGCTCGTCCCCGCGAGGGCCCCGCGGCGCGGCCGGGTCGCGCTCCTCGCCGGCTGCGTCCAGCGCGTCTTCTTCCCCGGCGTCAACGAGGCGACGCTCCGCGTGCTCTCCGCCGAGGGCTTCGACGTCGCGGTGCCGGCGGACCAGGGTTGCTGCGGCGCCCTCTCCGTCCACGCCGGCCGCGAAAGCGAAGCGCGCGAATTCGCGAAGAGCACGATCGCGCGCTTCGAAGAGGCGGAGCGCGAGGGCGGCGTTTTCGACGCGGTCCTCGTCAACGCCGCCGGCTGCGGCTCGACGCTCAAAGAGTACGGGCGGATCTTCGCGGAGGACGAGAAATGGGCTTCGCGCGCGGAGAAGCTCTCCTCGAAAGTCCGCGACGTCTCCGAGTTCCTCGCCGGCCTGACGCCCTTCGCGCCGCGGCACCCGATCCGCGCCCGCATCGCGTACCACGACTCCTGCCACCTGGCGCACGCCCAGCGCATCCGCGAGCAGCCGCGCAGGCTCCTGCACGGTATTCCCGGCCTCGAGCTCCTCGAGATCCCCGACGGCGACCAGTGCTGCGGAAGCGCCGGCATCTACAACCTGGTCGAGCCCGAGAGCTCCGACGAGATCGGCGCCCGCAAGGTGGACAACGTCCTCTCGGTCCGCGCGGACCTCCTCGCCAGCGCCAATCCGGGCTGCACCCTCCAGATCCAGAAAGTCCTGCGCCGGCGGGGCGGGACGCTCCCTGCGGCCCATCCCATCGAGATCCTCGACGCCTCGATCGCGGGGCGGCCGCTGCCCCGCTGAACGGCTTGCCTTGACGCCCTCCCGGGCGGGATGATCGGCCCGAGAGTCCACGTCCGGCCGGACCGGCCGAGCGTTAGGATTCGAGCGAAGCCGAAATCCATGGTGGCCCTCAGAGTGAACCGGCCGCTCGCGCGAAAAATCCTGGTCCTGGTCGCCGGGTTTCTGGCCATCTGGGCGATCGTCGGCTTTCTCGCGCTGCCCGCGTTCCTGCGCGGCGTTCTGGAGCGCAAGATCGGCGAAGCGCTCCACCGCCCGGCGTCGCTCCGGAAGCTGGCGATCAATCCCTTCAAGCTCTCCGCCACGCTGGAGGGCCTGGAGGTCAAGGAGAAGGGGGGCGCGGGGCGCTTCTTCTCCTTCGAGCGGCTGGCCCTCAATCTCAAGGCGATCTCGCTCTTCCAGTGGGCGCCTGTCGCCAGCGAGGTCACGCTCACGAAACCCTCCATCGTCCTCGTTCGGAACCAGGACGGCACCTACAACGTCCAGGATCTCCTGGACGAGGCGGCCAGACCCCCGGCGAAGGACTCGAAGCCGTTCCGTTTCTCGCTCAACAACATCGAGGTCGATGGCGGGAGCCTGGACTTCGACGACCGGCCGATGAAGACCAGGCACGAGATCCGCGACGTCCGGCTCGGCGTTCCGTTTCTCTCCAACATCCCGTCGAAGGTCGAGATCCGGACGCGGCCCAGCTTCGAGGCGAAGGTCAACGGCGCGCCCTTCGCGCTCCACGGACAGACCAAGCCGTTCGCCAACTCCCACGAAACGGCGGTGGACATCAACCTGACGGACGTCGATCTCCCGCACTACCTCGCCTATGCTTCGGGGAAGGTGAACTCGCGGCTCACCTCCGGCCGGCTAGATACGAAGCTCTCGCTCTCCTTCCTCCAGCCGCCGGGCGCCACACCCCGGCTCGTCCTCTCCGGAACGCTGTCCCTTCGCAAGCTCGCGTCCGTCTTCGGGGACAAGCCCGCGGCCAACACCGAGCGCGTCGATGTTGCGCTCGGCTCCCTCGATGTCTTCGGCCGGAAGGTTCGGGCCGACAGCGTCAAGGTCGTGGCCCCGGAGCTCTGGATCCGGCGCGACCCGGCGAGCGGGCATCCGATCCTGGAAGCTTTCCTGGCGCCGGCGAGGAGAGAGCCGGGCAAGCCCGGCGTCCCTGCGGAGAAGGCGCCGCCGCCCCGGGCATTCGAAGTGGAGGTCGCCGAGGTCGGCCTGGAGCGGGGGACGGTCCACGTCGAGGACGATTCCTTCGGCCGGCCGCTGCGCTCCGAGCTGCGGGATCTCGCCGTCTCGGTCAAGGGCTTCTCGACGGCGGCGGGCAAGAAGGCCTCCATCGAGCTGTCCGCGAAGACCGACGCCGGCGAGAGCCTGAGAAACAGCGGGACTGCCTCGATCGAGCCCCTGGTCCTGGACGGGGAGTTCACGATGGATGGAGCTCCGTTGAAGCGCTACGCGCCGATCTACGAGAACGCGGTGCGTTTCGACGCCGTGGATGGGGTTCTCGACTTCAAGACGAAATACCGCTTCGAGGAGGGTGAGAAAGGCAACACCACGCTCACGGGCCTC